>JASHRR010000632.1 GCA_030037185.1 Xanthobacteraceae bacterium
ATTAATGAACTTATAAACGATGGCATCTTCGATTGCTCACGAGGTCAGGCAGCCCCTGTCGGTCATCTCGACAAACGGTTATGTGGGACTGCGATTGCTTGCGCAGGCGTCGCCCAATATTGAGGAGATACGGTCAGCTATGACCACCACGGTTGCTGAGATTCATCATGTAAATGAAGTATTCAGCAGCATCAGACCTTTATTTAGAGACCCCGATCACGACAAACAGTCTATCGATATGAACGAGATTATTCTCGGAGTTCTAAACATCATGGGGGGAGATTTGAAAGGACATGGCATTACGACCAGCACCGAGCTAAGGTCTGAACTGCCGCTCGTCTTGGGCCATCGGGGTCAATTGAAGGAAGTTATCCTTAACTTGATCCGCAACGCGATCGAAGCAATGACCGCCATCACAGGTGGAGGTCGTGTGCTGCGTGTGAAGACTGAGAATCACGGCGACGATGCGATTGCTGTCGCGGTCGCGGACTCAGGTCCCGGAATCGACCCACGGAACGAGGCGTTCGTTACCACAAAGCCCGATGGGATGGGATTGGGACTAGCCATTTGCCGGATGATTATTGAACGTCATAAAGGCGAGCTTTCGGTGTCGTCCGACAACATGAGCGGCACAGTTTTTAAGTTCATCCTGCCAATCAAAAGATTCCCCTTCAGCCGCGAGCGCTAGGGAAGGAATCTCCTATGCAGTCCGCTTATGGTGCCCTTAATTTGCGGCTGCTGATCAAGAAGCAATTCAACGATGCGTTGGGCCGGGTCGATGAATTGATCAAGCAGCTGCAGAACGGTTCATTGGACAGCGACGCGACGGCTGACATGATCGAAGCGTTGGAAGAGCTCAAGTCGGTAGTGCGGGCCCGGCTTGAGGGGTGACTGAGTACGAGAAGGGAATGTTTGGCGGGACTCTTCCCGAGGTGGATCTTCCCGATGCCTGACCCGCCTGCTGGCCGCTGGTCTGGGAACCGGCAAGGACAAGGCCGCTAGGCCGACGGGACAATCTTTGAGATTATGCCTTGCCAGCCTATTCAAGCCGGCGCATTGGTTTCTTGTCCCCTTTTTTCGGCGGCATATGAGAATCGAGGATTTCCATCACATAGACGTCGGTCTCAAGGACAAGTTCGCTAGCCAGGCAGCGAGCCTCGTGCTCAATGAGCTTGAGCACGTCATGCTGGCTCTTGGTGCAGAACGTGCGGTAGCGAGCGCGATCGGCTTGATGCTGGCTGTCGTGGCGCGACTGTTCCCTTGGGTCAGGGCGCCGGACTCTGCTGGACCTGGACGCACGGCACCACCTCGATTCCAGGGATTTCCCAACTCGGGAAAACGCCAAAGACGTGCCAAACTGAACCAATCTATGCGCATGGGACCCTGAAGCGGAGACAGGCCCTCGAGTGTCTTGCAGAGGAGCGAGTAGTCGGTAAATTCCCGACCGCCGCAGACCAGAATGCGCTGCGGGCGGATCAGGCATCGGGAAGGTTCACCTCGGGAAGGTCCTCCTCGGGCAGGCCGGCTTGAGGCGCTCTCCTGTCAACAAGGATAATGACTGCTCCCCGACCTGAAGACCGGGCTTCCCAGCAGCTTCAGACATCACGGTTACATAACGGCATCAAGCCTTCAGCGCTTTCGTCTCGCAGCTTCGGCCGCCGCCATGGCCGCGACCACGATGGCGCATCGCCTTCTGCTCTTTTTGTCTCATTGTCGTCATCGTCTTTCACCAACTGCCAGTAAAACGTGTCTGCGCATTGGCTGACATACAGTCCGTAAGGCTCTTCATACGTCGAGACGTACGCTCCGCCGTCGTCTAAGATGATTTCCCAATCCAACTGTATAACCGCAGAAGCTGCTTTAGCCCGCTGACGAGCGCCGAGCCTTTCCAGTTGTGCCCTGACGCGCTCATCGAAGTCGCTCGCTAGATCTTTGGGCCGAAGCTTGGCGAGCATCTTCAAGGCAGCGTCGTCGGGCTTTTGCCGCTCGCGGAACCGGCGCACGCGCTCGGCGTTCTGGCGCGCCGCCTTCTCTTCAGCGGCAGTCTTGACCGGCTGGAATACAATCCGCCCTTCAGGCGCCGTCACGATGATCAGCTTCCTCATCTTCTCGACGCGGGCCACAACGTCGGCCCATTCCGAAGCGTGCTCGCCGGTGATGTCCATAGCGAGGCTGAGATCGTGCAAGGCGTCGCTGTCAGCGACGCCGAGCCCTTCGGATGTCGGGTCCAGGACATACTCCGCGAAGCTGGCGAACGGCTTGCGCCGGGTCTTCGATGTCTCGTGCTTGGTGACTTGCGCGACAAGATTCCGGTAACCATCGCGGTTCCACGAGGCTTCCAGGCGCCGCTGTTGACGGCTCGGTGCAGGGTGTCGGCGTCGTTCATTTGGTTGCACCATTACAGTAGTGGTCAAAGCATTACTGTAATGGTGGTCTTAGAGGAAGCATTTCCCGGCCGCGGTCGACGTATCGATCGGCTGGTCGCCTTGAGCGATGCGCCTTTGGCCCGGATCGCCCGCACGAACAGTTCATTTGAGCGCGTCGCATTCGCAAATCCGCTCGCCCGGGCATCCAAGATGCCAGATCACGCCGGTCGGCTCGTAGTCAAGTCTAACATCCGCTCCAAAAGACATCTTCGTCATTTCGCAAAGCACGCGCCAGCCGAATCCGTGCTGCGTTGGAGCGGTGACTATCGGACCGCCGCTTTCGCTCCATTGCATCGCGAAGCGACGCCCTCCAATATCAGTCGGCTCCAGGCGCCACACTATGTCGATGCGGCCCATGTCCGTCGAGAGCGCGCCGTATTTGCCGGCATTGGTCGCGAGTTCGTGGATCGCCATGCCGATGATCTCGGCCGCCGCCGCAGTGATCGCCACATTCGGGCCACTCATTGTGATACGGTTTCCCAGCAGATCTCCGAAATGAGCGAGCTGAGTGCGCACGAGATCCGGGAGCAGAACATTTTGCCATTGGCGCTTGATCAGCAAATCAAGACTCAAGCTCAGGCCCTGAATTCGCTCGCTGAACCGGGAGATGAACTCCTGGACCGAGTTCGCAGTCATCTGGCGCGCCATCGCGCTAACGACGCTCAAGATGTTCTTGACACGATGCCTGAGCTCGCGCAGCAGCAGCTGCACCTGTGCCTCGGCGCGCTTGCGCTCTGTGATATCCCGGACCACGGCGAGTACCACCTGTCGCTGGTCGATTTCTATCGGCCGCAAACTGACGTCGATCGGGAACTCATGGCCGTCGGCGTGCAGCCCCGAAAGCGGCAGACCGATGCCCATGGGGCGGGACCTGGGGTCCTCCATATAACGGGTCCGATGGGCGACGTGGCGGTCACGAAGGCGCTCCGGGATCAGCATCTCAAGTGCCTGGCCGAGCATACGTTCGCGTGGGAATCCAAACAGGGCTTCCGCAGGCGCGTTGACGCGGTTGATTTTGCCATTTTCGTCCATGGCGATGATGGCGTCCGGTGACTGCTCGTAGAATTTTTCGAACATCATCCGGCTCTTACGCAAGACCTCTTCCGTAGCTCGACGATCCGTCACGTCGCGCACGACCGCGAGCACCATCGGTTCCGCGAGGTGCTTGAGCGGCTTCAGCATGATGTCGGCCGGAAACGTGGTGCCATCCGCGCGGCGGCCGAAGAGATCGAGTCCGGCACCCATCGGCCGCATATGCGCATCTAAACTGTATTTAGCGCGGTGGGTGATGTGGCGTTCTCGGAACTGCTCCGGCACCAGCGACTCTACCTGGGCCGAGACGAGCGTAGCCGGCGCCTCCCCGAACAGTTTGCCGGCCTGGCGATTGGCGTATCGTATGACACCGCGCTGATCCACGATGAGGATCGCATCGGGTAACAGATCGAATAGCTCGAAACGGTCTTGCAGTTCGAGTTGGTTTTCCAGGTTGAGTCCACTGGCCATCAATCATCCCACGAGCGAGCAGCAAGCGAGGCACTCCGTCCGAACCTGTCGTGCAATGGCCGCCTGGCTGGTCAGGCGGAACTCAGTTGCCACGTCAAACGGATCGGCCTCTGAGAGTCATGCGGAGCGAACCTCCTTCGGTCGAGAATGGATGCTAAGTGCTGAGCTGCGGCGGCGGCGCGTCACGCAAAATTTCTTGGCACGGAACGTAACCCGCAACACCCCTCAAACGATAACGAGCATCGGTCGTTTTTCGTTCCTGCGGGACTCGTCGCTCCGGATCGACCATCGTACTCCATCCCCGGCGGGCTTATCCCCGGGACCTAGGGCCGCCAACGTGACCGCGACGGCATTTCCGTCAACCCTCGTGAATGTCCGCCGTTTCCTGGAGCGCATTCGCAGGCGAGGTCAAGTGCCACTTGAGACCTGAGGGAGCGTAATCGACCTCAACCTCGCCGCCAACAGTGCGCTTCGCCATTGTCTCGACGACCGTGCTGCCGAAGCCACGACGGTTCGGGCGGCCGAACGGACGGGCCGCCGCGCTCGGTCCAACTTATAGCGAACCTACGGGCATCAGACCGCCAGTCCACGTCGCCCGCTATCGGTCGAGAGCGCGCCGTATTTGCTGGCATTTGTCGCGAGCTCATGAACTGCAAGGCCGATCGCCTGGGCAGCAGCAGCATTCAGGCGCAATTGGACCGTGGACCGCAATGCGGGAACCAACCAGGTCGGCAAAGTGCGCGAGCTGGACGCGCACCAGGTCATCGACATCCGCCCCTGCCACTGGCTTTCAATCAGAAGATCATGATTGGCCGCAAGCGCCTGCATGCGCTCAGTGAAGCTCCCAACAAAGTGTTCAGGTTCCCTGGCCGCGGTCTGGCGGGCAACCGCCTGCACGAGACCGAGAATGTTCTTGATGCGGTGATGAGATTCACGCATCAGCAGCTGGATCTTCTCCTCATGAGCTCTGCTTTCGGTTACGTCCTGGGCCAGGCTAACAAAGAAACGGCGCCCGTCTAAC
>JASHRR010000633.1 GCA_030037185.1 Xanthobacteraceae bacterium
CTCTTGATCGCGCGAGCTATCCCTACGACGGCCGTTTTGTCCTCAATCTTTCAGACGGCGAACGTGTCAGTGCGCGCTCGGTGGTGATTGCTAGCGGGGCGCGCTACCGGCGACCGGCGGTTCCGAAGCTTGAAGCCTTCGAAGGCGCGAGCGTGCATTATTGGGCTTCGCCTCTCGAGGCAAGGCTGTGCGCCGGGCAGGAGGTGGCGCTGGTCGGCGCGGGCAACTCGGCCGGTCAGGCCGTGGTTTATCTGGCGAGCCAGGTGAGAAAGGTCTGGCTCCTCGTCCGCGGCCCGAGCTTGGCAGCGAAGATGTCGCGCTATCTCGTCGACCGCATTTGCGGACTTGCGAACGTAAAGGTGCTCACCCAGACGGGCATCAGCGGCCTCGAAGGCAGCGGCGGCGTGCTCGAGGCGGTGCGCTGGCGCGGTCCGTCGGGCGAAGAAGAGCGGCGGCCGGTGCGCCATCTCTTCCTGTTCATCGGCGCCGACCCCAATACCGACTGGCTCAACGGCTCAGGCGTGGCGCTCGACCAGAAGGGCTTCGTGTTGACTGGCAGCGGGGGGGACCAGGCGAGCCGGCCGTTGGAGACAAGCGTGCGCGGCGTGTTCGCCATTGGCGACGTCCGCTCGGGTTCGATCAAGAGGGTCGCCGCCGCGGTTGGCGAGGGCGCCCAGGTTGTGGCAACGCTCCACACCTTCCTGGCCAATGCTCAGCGACCGCTCGGCAGGTGAGACGACCCGACGTTTGAATGCGCTCGGTGGGGCGATGCGTGGTCTGGCATTGCGCCGCTGCGCGTTCGTCGGTTGACCGCGCCGCAATCGCGCTGCAAGTTTTAGATTCGACACGGTCGCGAGACGATGGCGCCAACTTCGGTGCTGGCTGAGCCAGCTATGCAGGTGATCCGGGGGATCTCAAAATTCCGACACCGATCGCGCCTCGGCTCGGTCCAATTCCACGGTATGATGGATGCTATGCCAAGCCCACGCACAAGCGCGAGGATCTACAGATGACCCATATAGTTTACCAAATCGTTGAACATGACGGTGGTTGGGCCTACCGCGTTGATGGGGTTATCTCGGAGACTTTTCCAAGCCACGATGCGGCCCGCAGAGCCGCCGAGCGCGCGGCCGCGGAACAGCGCGTCCCAGGAAATACGACCGGCATCTCCTACGAGGACAAGGACGGACGCTGGCACCAGGAGCTGTCGGACGGCCGCAATCGACCAATTACCCAAGTCAAGGATTGAGGTACGCGCCGCAGAGCTTGACGCTGCGCATCGGAACAAAGCCCGCCCAGACTCAGGGGGCGCCAACGATGGCTCTAATCCCGTTCTCGTCTCAGATGGCGTTGGCCGAGAAATGCCGGTAAAATAGCCTTTTCTGGCGGTTTGGCAGCTAACTGGGACTGAGATGCGAGAGACTGATGCGATCGAGGCGATGTTCGAGGCCAAGCTGGCTAAGGCCGCCACAGGACCGACGGCGGAGGAGATGGCCGAGGCACTGCCCAAGACATTGGCCGAGGCGCGCGAACTCGACCGCTACCGACACCACCTCGACGTTCATGGTGGCATCGCGTTCAAAGACGGTGCCGTCACGCTCGACGATAAGACTTAGCCATCAGTCTACTTGCTACCGCCCGGCCCCGACGTCCTTGCGTGGTTGGTATCAGGTTCGCAGAGCCGCAGCTGCCGCCACAGAGCGACGTTTCCTCACGGGAGGACACATCGGCGATCCGCAAGTTGACTACCGATACTGAAAGCTCGCACAGTAACGTCATTGCGGCGCCTCGCCTGCGGCTGTAAGTCATCTTGGTTCACAAGGAGTAACCTATGTCCCGCGAAATCGAATCCCCTTCCTCCGAGCCGGTCGCCTCCCGCCGCGAATTTGTCGCTGCCGTCACGGTCGCGGCTACCGTCGGCACGACCGGTGCCGCGCAGGCGCAAACGCCTGCAAACCCGCTGCGGTATTCAAACCCTGACGGCATGACGAAGCCGACCGCCTACAGCCAAGTGGTCGAGGTCAACGGACCGCATCGGATCGTTTTCATCGCCGGCCAGACCGGCGTCGATTCGAGCGGCAAGGCGGCGCAGGGTTTTCGCGCCCAGGCAATGCAGGTCTTTGAAAATATCAAGACCGCGCTCAACTCCGTCGGCGGCGACTTCGAGCATGTCGTCAAGATCACGACCTATCTCACAGACATCGAGCAGAACGCCGACGCCTACCGTGATGTGCGCGCCTCCTTTTTCGCAAACAAGGCGACGCTGCCCGCCTCGACCCTGGTGCAGGTAACGCGGCTCGCCAATCCTTCGTATCTCATCGAAGTGGAAACGATGGCGGTTCTGCCGCCAAAGGCTTAGGCTGTTTCCGCCGGCGCGCCATTCATGCCGGCATCACGGCGCGCGGCCTGCCTGCCGGGCTGCCGCGGGTACTCCCCCGCGCGCTGCTCATCGCGTCGCCGATCCTGGCTGATCGTTTCCAAAATTCGGACCCAGATCGATGATGTTGTCGAACATCGTAAATCCCATGAGTTGAGTAGCATTGCCTTAGGAGCAACGTTGGGCGGACTTCACTGATGCGGCTCATTCGAGAGAACCAACGGGCAGCGACGTCCCCGCCGGGGGGGCGAGAAGCCGCCGCCGACGTGAGCAAATAAAGGTCTGCTGGCATGGTGTTTGCTTGTTGGACAGGGGCGCCGTCATGTCGACCGCAGCGACCGTGACTGTGGTCGGGGAAGGCGGCTCACCGCATCGGCGCTGGGCTCCATGAAAGTCGCCAGTTATGGGGCAGAGACTATGTTGAACCTGACCTGCCGTATCGCGGTCGTTGTTCTCATCATCTGCGCGTCGCAGAGTATTGCCCCCACGGGGCTGGCCTTGGACTACCCGCCAGCGGCGACCGCAGGCTGGGGATTCGATTTCACCGGAGCGGATTTCGCAAAGAAGCCCGGCGACGATTTTTTCCGATATGCCAACGGCGGGTGGTATGACCGCGTGGTGATTCCCGCCGATCGCAGTTCGATTGGGCCTTCCACCCTCCTGAGCATGACCGCGGAGGCCCGTATCCGGGAGATACTCGAACAGGCGCGGCAGGGGGATGCTGCACAAGCAGATGCATCCAAGATCGGCGATTTCTATGCAGCTTTCATGGACGGCGCACGCGCCGAGGCGCTCGATGTTCGACCGATCGCTGCACTCATTGCGATGATCCGCTCTACGTCCACCCGGGCGGAATTGGTCGATCTTATGGGCGCCAGTAGCCGATCGTTTTTCGATTCCGTTTTCAGCTTGGAGATCGGTCTTCACGACCCCGTACGCGGCAGGTACGTGGTTTTGATCGGCCAAGGAGGTCTTGGGCTCGACCGTGACTACTACGTCGCGTCGAGGCTTGGCGAAAAAAAGACACAGTACCTCAGGTACATGACGCAACTCCTCGGAATGATCGAGTGGCCGGCCCCGGCGAAAACGGCGGCCGCAATTCTCGCCTTCGAGACCGCCATTGCTCAAGTAACCTGGAGCGAAACGGAACGGAGCGACCCGAACAAGACCTACAATCCCGTCACGGTATCTGCGCTTGAGAAGTCTGCGCCGTTCCCATGGCGCCGGCTTTTGGCGAAGGCCGATCTTGGACGCATCGAGCACGTGGTTGTAGTCGAGAAAACTGCCGTTTTGAAGATCGCGGCTATCTACGCGCGCACGCCGCTCGATACGCTCAAGGCCTGGCAGGCCTTCCATCTTGCCGATGCCGCCGCACCATATCTCTCGAAGCGTTTCGTCGACGCCAATTTCGCCTTCCATGACAAATCGATGGCCGGCGTTGCCGAACAACCGGAGCGCTGGAGGCGGGCTGTCGGCGCGATCGACGACGCCATGGGGCAGGCAGTGGGGCGGGCCTATGTGGCACGCTATTTTTCGGCCGAGACCAAGGCCCAGATCGCCCACTTGACAGCAGAACTTCGCCTGGCCCTCAAGGCACGTATCGAGCGCCTCAATTGGATGAGCCAACGGACCAAGCGCAAGGCTTTGGACAAGCTAGCCCGCCTGAATGTTAAGATCGGCTATCCGGACAAATGGCAGGACTA
The DNA here is from genome assembly GCA_030037185.1 of Xanthobacteraceae bacterium. The sequence continues at coordinate 4,081 of JASHRR010000633.1, forward strand.
CTCGGGCCTGGAGGTGCGGCCTGACGATCTATTCGGAAATATCCAAGCCGCCTTGAAGTTTGACTGGCTGATGAACGTCAAGCGATTGCACTCGCGCGTCGATCGCAGCGAATGGGACACGAGCCCACAGACGGTAAATGCATTTTATGACGACGATCTCAACGAGATGATCCTTCCCGCCGGGATGCTCCAGCTCCCCTTCTTCGATCCTGGCGCTGATCCGGCCGTCAATTACGGCGGCATGGGCGCCTTGATCGGCCACGAAATGATCCATGCGTTTGACGATCAGGGACGCAAGTATGACGGCAACGGCACACTCTCGGCCTGGTGGACGCGGGCGGACGCCCGTAAATTCAAAGCCCGCGCCGCGCAACTTGTCCGGCAATTCGATGGCTATCAGCCGCTGTCTGGTGTCCACGTGAAAGGCGATCTCACCCTGGGCGAGAACATTGCCGATCTCGCCGGTGCATTGGTTGCACTCGACGCCTATCATCATTCTCTTGGCGACAAGCCAGCGCCAGTCATCGATGGTCTCAGCGGCGACCAGCGTTTCTTTCTGAGCTATGCCCAGAGTTGGCGCGAGAAATCAACCGACGCGTCGATTCGACAACAGATAGTGTCCGATCCTCACGCACCGGAGCAGTATCGGGTCAACGGCGTGCTGCGGAATATGGACGCCTGGTACAAAGCATTCAATGTGAAGCCAAGCGATAAGCTCTACCTTTCACCGAAGAACCGGGTGCGAATTTGGTGAGATATGCATACCACGGGCCTTGGTGAGTTTTCGGCCTTCAGTGGTGCGCGCTGCGAAGCTTGACGTTGACGGCATAGTGGAATGGTTGCAACGAGCCGCCCTCGTCGACCCCGATGACTGCTCCGCCACGCAAGGCTCACCGGTCTCACCACTGCTGGCGAATCAAGTGACACCAATTGCTGGCCGCAACCCTGAAATTATCGGCGAGGCGATTATCGGCGTGATTTACCTGCAGGAATGAGCGTTACCGGATGTAATCGCCGCACGGCTCGGTTGGCGGCCTTCTATCAAGCGAATCTTGGAAGAAAGAGACGGTATTGCACATGTCGGCAGG
>JASHRR010000634.1 GCA_030037185.1 Xanthobacteraceae bacterium
AGGTGAGCCATTGGGAGAGCTTGTGGAGTGGCGCCAGTCCCTCGGTCGCGTCGCCCGTTTTGACGGCCGGGTGACGCCAACAGTCCCCGAGGGGGACGCCGCCGAGGAGGAGCCGCCCAGGCCAGATCGATCCGAGATGCTTTAGCACCTCCGTCAGAATGGTGGTGGCGCGAACTCGTCCGCTGGTTGCAAAACCTGCGAGGTGATCGAACAGGCCGCCAGGGCGGGGGTGATCGTTCCGCGCAAACACCGATGGCGCATCCGACACGACGCGGCCGAGGCGGCGCAGCAGGCCTACTCGCCCCTCGATCCCGAGGAGTGGATTGGCGGGGCCAGCCTGAAAGCCATGGCCAAGCGCGGCCGGGTCAAGTTCCTCAAGCTTCATCGCATCGGCGCGCAGGCGGTCGTTCGATTTGGCGGAAAACAGCCCGCCGCGGAACATATCAAGGCTCGCGAGCGCGAGGCCCTCCGAGCGTCCGAGATGGCGGCCGGTCACGCTGTCGCGATAGCGCCACGTCGCACCGGCGCCAGCATCGAGCAGCACGCTGATGATGGCAAGATCGAATTCCGCCCGCGCCCTCGCCAGCCTCGAAGGCCAACGCTCTCCTGCGGCAATTGGCGTCCACCGATCGTCGCCGTCGATCGCAAAATGGCGCCAGCGCGAATGGAAGGGAATTTCCAGCTGCGGATACGCCGTGCGGGTGATCGCGACCGTGAGATCGGCAGCCTGTTCGAGGCGGTGCACATCAACGCGAAAGTATTCGAGCCGGTCAGCGAGGCCGGCGTTAAGGATCAGGTGCGCGCGCTCGCGCACCGCCGCCGCGGTCAACAGGGAAAGCGCCGCAAGCGTGTCGGGAGGCACCGCCGGATCAATAGTTCTCGAGCGGCCGGCCGACCGGGTCGGTCAAGTCCGGCGGCGGTTCCGGCGAGTAATAGCCGGCCGCACGCTTGGCACTGATCTCGACATGCGCGTCGGGCGGCACGAGCTCACGGGGGATCGGAACCCGTTCCACGATCTCGATGCCCTGGGAGGACAGGGCATTGTACTTCAGGTCGCTCATCGAAACGAAGCGGTCGAGCCGCCGCAGGCCAAGCCAATGGATCGCATCGGGCATCAGCTGCTGGAACCGGGCGTCCTGCACCCCGGCCACGCATTCAGTACGTTCGAAATAGGTTGAGGCTTGATCGCCGCCCTCCTGACGCTTGCGCGCGTTATAGACCAGAAACTTGGTGACCTCGCCAAGCGCGCGGCCCTCTTTGCGATTGTAGACGATGACGCCCAGCCCGCCGGCCTGGGCGGAACGGGCGCATTCCTCGATGCCGTGGATCAGGTAGGGGCGGCAAGTGCAGATGTCGGAGCCGAATACATCAGAACCGTTGCATTCATCGTGCACGCGGCAGGTGATCTTGGTGCGGGGGTTGGCAAGTTTCTCGATGTCGCCGAACAGGTAGACGGTGGTGCCGCCGATCGGCGGCAGGAACACGCGCATGTCGGGACGCGTCACCAGCTCCGGGAACATGCCCGCGGTCTGCTCGAACAAAGCTCGGCGGAGCGTGGTCTCGGTGGTACCGAAGCGCTCCGCGATACCTGGCAAATACCAGACCGGATCGATGGCGACCTTCACCACCGAGAGGCTGCCGCCCTCGTTGATGTGCATTCCATCAGCCTTCAACCGGCCGGCCCGGATCGCGTCCCGTATTTCGGCGAGATCGAGTCGTGCGCGGGTGATCGCAACGGTGGGCCGGATATCCTCTCCGTCGGCGATTTGCCCCTTGAATGCAGAAGCGACGAGATGCCCCCAGGGATCGAGTGATGCAATGCGCCCCGGCTCCGACCATTGCGGAAACGGACCGATCGTGGCGGCCGGATAGGTGTTCGTCAGATCGGGGCGGCGGATCGGATCGAGCACGCCCGCCGAGACCGCCAGGGCGCGATAGAGCGCATAGGAGCCGCCATGGCTGCCGATGACATTGCGGTGCTGTGGCCGGGACACCGTAGCGATGATGGGCCCGCGCGCATGGGGGTCAGGCGCGCCCCAGCGGATCGGGAAACGCGACTTTCCGCCGGGCTCCGGATGCGACGTGAGCCGAATGTGATCGGTTCGATTAGAGTTCATAGCGGCCCCGCCATCGAAAAACGCCATAGTGCCCGCCCGCAGGCAGGCCGGTTCGTGTGCGTGGTTCGCGAAAGAGCAGTGCCGGATCGGCCTAAACGAGGTGTTTAATACCGCGCCACCCTCAAAATATAGCGAACCGCCTCCGGTATCGCCACAGGTCACAGGAAAAATACTTGCCTCACCCACCCGTTGGGGAGGGGTGGGAAGGGGCGACCGGGTGGGTTCCCGACTCCCGAGACACTTGCTCGACCTCCGTTGCGGCATCGATCACATTACGGAGCGCACGCAATGCTTGCGGCACGCCTTGCCGCGTGACGGCTGACATCACCAGCGGCGCCGTCTTGGCGGCGCGTTTGAGCCGGGTGATCTGCTCCTCCAGTCGCTGCGGTGTCAGGGCGTCGGCTTTGTTGAGGGCGACGACCTCGCGTCTGTCGGCTAGCCCGTGGCCATAGGCCAGCAGTTCGTTGCGCACGATTTTGTAGGCCTTGCCAGCATGCTCGCAGGTGCCGTCAACGAGATGCAGGAGCACGCGGCAGCGCTCCACATGACCAAGAAAGCGATCGCCGAGCCCGGCACCCTCGTGCGCCCCTTCGATCAGACCCGGGATGTCTGCCAGCACAAATTCGTGGCCGTCAACCGCGACTACGCCGAGCTGCGGATGCAATGTTGTGAAGGGATAATCGGCGATCTTCGGCTTGGCGGCGCTCACGCTCGCCAGCAACGTGGACTTTCCGGCGTTGGGCAGACCGACGAGCCCCGCGTCTGCGATCAGCTTGAGGCGCAGCCAGACGGTGCGCTCTTCGCCCGCAAGACCCGGATTGGCGCGGCGCGGTGCGCGGTTGGTCGATGATTTGAAGTGGGCATTGCCAAAACCCCCATTGCCGCCCCTGGCCAGCATGGCGCGATCGCCGACCGCGGTGAGATCGGCGAGCAGCGTTTCATTGTCTTCGTCGAAAATCTGGGTGCCTTTTGGCACCTTGAGAACGACGTCGGCCCCGTTTGCACCGGACCGGTTCTTGCCCATACCATGGCCGCCGGTCTTGGCCTTGAAATGCTGCTGGTAGCGATAATCGATCAAGGTGTTGAGCCCATCGACGCATTCGGCGATCACATCGCCGCCGCGGCCACCATCGCCGCCGTCAGGACCGCCAAACTCGATAAACTTTTCGCGCCGAAACGACACGCAGCCCGCACCGCCGTTGCCCGAGCGGATGTAGACCTTGGCCTGGTCGAGGAATTTCATGGGCGCTCCAGCCGAAACCGGTCAACCGGCACCGACGAGCTGATGGCGCGGATGCGGCATAGACCGACGCCGGTCCATTCGAAACCGCATTTCTCCAGCACACGGCGCGACGCCGGATTGCTGATACGCGCACTCGCGGTGAGGACCATGTGACCGAGGTCGCCGAACGCGTGATCGATCACCCCACGCGCGGCTTCCGTCGCATAGCCGCAGCCCCAGAACGGGAGGCCGATCCAATAACCGAGTTGCGCGCCCTCAAGGCCGCAGGCGCCGATCACCTCTCCGCCGATCGTAATCACGAAGGCGCCAGATTGTAAAATCGCGGCGCTGATCCATTGCTTGGCGTCGTCGAGCCGATAGGGATGCGGAATGCCGGCGGTATTCTCGGCGATTCGGCGCTCGTTGGCGAGCACTGCCACTTGCTTCGCGTCGTCAAGGCGCGGCGCACGCAACACCAGCCGCCTGGTTTCAAGGACCGTGACCGCTCCCGCGTGGACGTCGTTTGCAATGCGATCAAGCAACGTCATGGTGGGTTCCTTATGCCTCGAAAAGCAAGTGGGGGAGCCGGCTCGCCGTCTCCCCCCACTTCGAAACCTTCAAGGTTCCACCGGTTCGACTGGCGTGCCGGCGGACCTCGGTATGACCGCCGGTTATTCGGCCGCGGACGCCATCGGTTCGACCGAGACGTAGGTGCGGCCCCTCGCTTTGGTACGGTACGTCACGCGACCGTCAATCAATGCAAACAACGTGTAATCCCGGCCCAAGCCGACGTTTTCGCCGGGATGCCATTTGGTCCCATGCTGTCGCACGATGATGTTGCCGGCTCGACACGGCTCGCCGCCGAACAGCTTGACGCCGAGGCGCTGGCCAGGAGAATCGCGGCCGTTGCGCGAGGAGCCGCCTGCTTTCTTGTGGGCCATGGTGACCTTCCTTGTTGACACGTGCGGGGCGAGTTCACTCCAACTCGCCCTCTCGCTTGCCTCTCCCGACCCTCCGACGCTGGCGGGGCCAGGATTGGGAGCGACCCCTCTATCTACTCATCCACCTTCGCGAATATCAAGTCGACGTCTCCGTCGCGCTTGCTTCTGCTGGGGGCGCGGCGGCCTGCCGCTGCTGGCGGGGCGGCGGCGTTAATGACGGCTTCCTGCCCTCGGTCAGGATCTCGGTAATCCGCACGAGGGAAAATTGCTGGCGATGCCCGCGCTTGCGCCGCGAATTCTTGCGACGGCGCTTTTTGAAGGCGATGACCTTCGGGCCGCGCAAATGCTCGAGCACCTCGGCGCCGACTGTCGCACCCGCAACGGTAGGAGTGCCGAGCAGCGGCGACTCGCCGCCAACCACCAGGACTTCACCGAATTCGACAACCGTGCCGGGCGCGGCGTCGAGCCGGTCGACCCGGAGCACGTCCTCAGCAGCAACGCGATACTGCTTGCCGCCCGTTTTGATGACCGCGAACATCGTTTTGGCCCTTGTGTTCGTGCGCGATACTCAGGCCGAAGGCCCGGACCGGCTTCTTGCGATCTGATATGAGTGTTGTTGCGGGATTGAGCCCTCCCCACATGCCGGTAGGATAGGGATAAGGTCGCGCCACAACCAAAACACGCCGGCCACCAAATGCGCCCGCGCGATCGGGTTGCTTATGGCGGTTCGAGGCTGTCGTGTCAACCATGCCGGCTTGCAAGGAACGGCGGGGGAGGTTTGGAGCGGCGCCCGCGGCTTCCCACCGCTGCCTCGCGGGCGACCCTTGCCCTTGCGCGCAAAGCAGCGTTTGCCAAATCCGTCGGCTGCCCGCATGCGCCAGCCTGGGCTTCACGGTTTTGACCGCCCGGCCGACTAGGGTGGCGGACAAGACCGGCTCAGCATCTGCCCGACAAAATGCCCAAGGCTGCCGGCCGGAACGATTGCGGAAGCAATACCGGCCGCCCTTCCGGCTGCCGCATCGCTTTCCTTGTCGCCGATCATGATGCTGGCTTCCCGAATGACCGGCCACACGCTCATCAAATCCAGCAACATGCCGGGCGCCGGCTTGCGGCAGGAGCACGTGGCGCGATAGGCCGCGACGCTCCCCTGCGGGTGATGCGGGCAGTAGCGTATATCGTCGATATGTGCGCCCGCCGCCCGCAATTCCTCGCTCATCCAGCGGTGCAGATCGTGGATCGCCGCCTCGCCGTAAATGCCGTGGGCTACGCCCGACTGGTTGGTCACGATGAAGACGTAGTGACCGCTGTCGTTGAGCCGGCGGATTGCGTTCACGGCGCCCGGGAACCAGCGGAAATCGGCGATGCGGTGCAGATAGCCGATATCGTGATTGAGCGTGCCGTCGCGATCAAGAAATACCGCCGGACGCCTTGTCAGCCGCGAGCCCAAGGCGTTTTCGGCGGCGGGCGAATCGGAGCAAGATGCAGGATCGCATCGATTGCCTGGATGCCCAACAGCCCCGACCACAACGGCTGTCAAGCGCGTTTCGTGCTGCGCAGCGGGGTTGCCTCCTGACAGTTGCAGCCCAAGCTGCTTGCCCGCTAAAGGATCAATGCGGTCCTGCATCTTCCCGAGATGATCAACCTAAAAGCGAAATAACGCTTTGCCCGGCTCACTGCCCGACCGCATTGTCGGATGCAGCTTCGAGATTGAAGGCGGCAGAAAACAGCTCCTTGGTATAAGGCGACCGCGGACGCGCAAAAATCTCAGCCGAAGGACCTTCCTCGACGATCCTGCCGTTGCGCATCACGATCAGCTTGCTGGCAAGCGCGGCCACCACCTTGAGATCGTGGG
>JASHRR010000635.1 GCA_030037185.1 Xanthobacteraceae bacterium
CTAGCCGAGCCAACACCCGAAGATTTGAAGGCCCGCCGACGGCCGTCGAAGGCGCAGATATTCCGTCGCATTGATAAGCAGGGCTCGCCTATTTCCTGGGGCCTCAAGATGAGAAACGGGGCCGACCAACCGATGATCACCATATTTTTTGCAAACCCATTTCTTTCCGCCGAAGTCAAGATTGCCAAGGAGCCGAATTGGGAGCGTTTAGCAATGTGGCGGGACATATCGAAACGGTACTCGATAGAGAGCCAGAGGAATTCGATCAAAGCGGCCGCGGCTACGCAGCAAGTGGGCACGGCTAACGCCCATGATCTTCCCTGCGCATATAATTAGATGTTGCCATCGCGCGCCGAGCTTGTTTCGGCGTGCAAGAAGATCGTTGGCAATTTTGCCGAGCCTGCCTAGGGGTTCCAACGAGCCTAAAGCCGCATCGTTACCAACGGATACGCTAAGAGTTTAAGACGCTTTTACCGTTGACGAGGATGGTTGCGCATCGATTGGGGACCCTCAGTGCGTGCATAGTGCTAATCCGTAAGCTTCATTCAAAATTGCACGGGGTGGCGCCCCAATAAAAAAACCGGTTCGGTTATTTCTGTGCGAGTCGTCCGAATAATCGCCGAATCAGAACGCCTGGAAAGAAATCAGTCATGAGATGCCCCACAGGCCCCACCAAATTGTGCGGCCGTGTAAGGCGTCTGCTATAAACCAAGCCGCCCCGAATGCCGTCGGACCAAAGGCCCGTTGATCTTAACGCGGCCCGAACAGGTAGTTTATGCCAACTCGTACTATGTCGTCGCCGAGCGCCGTCGTCGATGTACGCAACGTGGGAGGAGTGGTTGAATAGCTGTAGTTATTGATCATGCTTGGGAATTGGAGATGTAGATATTCGACCCTCGCGGTCCATCGCGGCGCAAAGCCCCATTCCAGGCCAGCGCCGGCCGCCCATCCATTGCTGAATCCACTGTTGGATCCGTCGCTCTCAAGGCCGGCCAATCCAGGAATCAACGCCGAGGACGTCACGGTGCGATCCACCTTGACGTCAGTCCAAGCCCAGCCACCCGTACCATAAAGGAGTACGTTATTCCAAAAAAAGCCCACCCGCGCTCTCCCGGTACCAAAGTCATTGGTAGCGAAATGGTAAGAAGCGCATTCTTCGGAGCCACATACCGGAACATTCGCCGTCAGAGTGGCTACGGAACCGTCAGCTTCCGCGCCGAGCAACCAATTTGGACCGAGCAACCAATTGTATCCAATTTGGCCGCCGCCGAAGAAGCCACTGTCCTTAACCGTAAATTGCTCGATCTGTCCGCCAAGATTGTCATCGAAGCCGCTGGTATTGTTAGACTGCCAAGCCCAACCGGCATGAGCACCTAGATAGAGTCCGCTCCAATTAAATCCGGTAGGCGGCGAAGGAGCATTTGGCATTGCCATATCAGCTCCCCACGCCTCGGTGCCTAAGGCGGCCATCATGCCGATCAATAAGGCAGTTCTCATCAGTATCCTCCCGCGCCCCTGAAGTCAGCGCAATCATCTTAGTTGTCTGATTTCGGCATTCATAGAGCAATAAGGACACAGTCAATAATATTTTTCCGCTTCTTGGAAACTGACAAATGAGCAAAACACTGTATAGTGGCTTTACCATAGACGGCTATACTATGTCCATGATATATAACTTGTTGGAACTAACGGCTATTTTGCCTCACTGGCCCGGATCACGTGCTTGAAAATAATGCAGTTGCCGCCATCTTAAAATATAGTCCTATTATCCGAGAAAGATCGGCAACGGGGACGGAACTTGGTTACGTCGCGGCTAACCTACCGAACGGCTTCTATCAGGAGCCGTGTTAGCCAAGCGGCCAGCCCGGCTAGTCAGAACCGGTAGTTGATGCCGGCGCGTACCGCGTTCGAGGTGAAGGTCGCATTGCCGCAACCGGCGCAAACCGGCGCGTTGCCGAGGTTAACGTAGAGGTATTCGACCTTGACGGTCCAGTTCGCCGGCAGAGCGAATTCCAATCCGCCGCCAACCGTCCAGCCCAGATCGGTCCGATCGTTGCCGATGAAGGTGACCATCCCGACCGCGTTGGGCGCGCTGGTCGGGCCGGTGGTGCGTATATTGCCGAATGCCAGACCGCCGGTCACATAGGGCATCCAGCGATCATACGCATAGCCGAACCGGCCCCGAACCGTCGCGAGGAAATCGTTGCTGGTGCCGCAAGTGCCTGTTAATCCGCCAAGTGTGCAGCCGGCAGTGCCGCTGCTGGGATTACAACCGCCGCTCGCGCTGCCGACATTGCAGCCGGTGAAGCCGCTGCTCGTGACACTGGACCAGTCGGCATCGCCTTCGAGGCCCAAGACGAGCTGGCCAAATTGCCAATTATAGCCGAACTGCCCGCCGCCCATGACGCCGCTGGTTTTGAAACTTGAGGGGAGAGCGTCCCAATTTGAAGTACCCCAGCCGCCGCCCCCGTTGAAACCGACGTAAAAGCCTGTCCAGTTGTACGGCCTTGTGGCAGGTGCCTTGGCAGGGGCCGCCGGCCGCTGATCGGCCGCCGAAAGCGTCCCGATCGATCCGGCTAAGGCGAGCAATCCGGCAAAGATTGACAGATAGCGCTTCATTGCTCTCCCTCTAGGTCGATTCGCGGCCTGCACATGGTAATGCCGCCGTTGCGCGCTCATCTTGCGGCAATGTTGCCGCCCGCGTACCATCCGGTCCATGTGACAGGGGTTGCAGCAGGAGCATTTTTGTAAGCTCGGGACGGTACATCAGAGTCCGCAACAGGCCTGATCAGCGCACGGCATGCCGCAACAGTGAATAAAGCTTCCTTTTTTTCCTGCCCATTTTCGCTAAATACTATCTGCCGAGCATCGCATGTGTCGGATGCTCGACAGGAAGCGTAATTTGTTGAAAACGCTTCTGTCAATTGGTTAGTCGAGCTGGACAAACAAGTTGGGCTGAGTCGTCGACTCGCTGTGTCCATAACAACACAACTCGTCAGCTCTTAGTCAGGTAGCCAAGGTGAATATATAAAATGTCATATTCAAATTAGATACTATAGCCTGCTATACTGTGATAGTTCGTTTGACAATTAAAAACTTTGGAATGTGTGCGTCGGGAGTAAGGGTCTAACCATACCTTAGGATAGTATATGGCCGTTACCTTCCTCCTTCGCCTAGTTGCCAGGAATTTGCACCGTGTCGTCTTCGAGAGCGAGAAGCGCTTGTCCGGTGCGAACCGGCGCTTCCACAATCCTCGTGCAACGAGTCGGGTCCGCAGCAATTCCGGGTGGGCTGCCCAGGGCACGTCTGCGTCTCGATACGCCTTAGCAAAAGCTGCTATGGCTGGCGCACCGCTTTGCGGGTCAAGATCATCGAAAACAAATGTGTAACCCTCTTGCACCGAAACTGCGACTGCGGCGGGGCGCCTGCAGACGCCGAGGCACTGCACCATTCGCACCACGACATCCGGGACCTGATCTCGCGTGGCGTCGGGACGACCACCACGCTAAAGCGCGGCCTTGAATGTATGATCCGGTCGGCCCCACTTGTGATCGACTAGCCGGGCCATCACGAAGAAAAGATCAGAGAGACGATTCAAATAAGCCGGAACACGCGGGTTCAAGGGAAAATTTCGCGCGATCACGACCACACGGCGCTCGGCACGCCGGCAAACTGTCCTGGCAACATGAAGGAGACTGGAGGCACGGCTCTCGCCAGGCATGATAAAGTCGCGCAACGGCGGCAGTTTCGCGTCATATGCGTCAATCAAGGATTCGATTATGTCTATAGCGTCGTCGGGGAGTTTCGTGGTCGAGGGCTTGTCCTGTGCCGCCGACGCTATGTCACTGAGAATAAGATAGAGTTCGCTTTGAATCGCAGTCAGTCGCGAACCAATATCGTAATCCTCAATTTCTGATCTTGCCAGTCCAAGGAATGCGACCAGTTCGTCGATGCACCCAAGGGCCTCCAGCCGCGCTTCGTCTTTGGAGACCCGCTCGCCGGTGAAAAGCCTGGTTTCACCGCTGTCGCCCTTACGCGTGTAGATTTTGGCCAAGGAGACCTCCGAGATCGTCGATATGTTTGCCCCGCGTCGTCGGGACAGAAAGATTAGAAAACCAAAACGGGCACCACTAAAGAAGTCACGCTCATCATATCGGCGCACACCCAAACCCGTCAATCACGCCCGCGGACCTGACCCGGATTCCCTGCCACGATGTCGTCGGACTGAGCACCGGCGCGAAGCCGGCGCTGGATAGTGACGCCCGGCCCTGCGATATAGAGAGAACGCCGAGAGCCGTGGCCTTGCGCGGCTCGACATAATATCGGACCGCGCCCCGGACTTGGATCAACCTGCGCCAGGGCGTACGTCCTGTCAGTCTCATATTATCAGGAGGCTTGTCGATGTTTTGGATACTGCCGTCGCCGACGCGAATATCGGGCGGCCTCGCGGTCGCAGCCATAATGGCGCTGTCGGTTATGGTTGCAGGTACCCTGAAGGTCTACACCGAGGATCGCGTGCCAGGCTTGACCGGGCTGGATCGGTCCGACGATGTCATTCAGGCTCGCCAGCTGCTTATGGACGATATCGAATCCGAGATGATGGTGATCGAGCTTGGGTTGGAAGGCAGGGCCCCGCAACTTGACGATCAAAAAGCGCGCGCCGACCGCATCAGCACGTTGCTTACCGCCTTCCCGCATCTCTTTCCGCCGCAGACGAAACCGGGCGTAGCGGCCGACGGCTCGCCAGTCAACACGACGGCCACGCTTGCGCTCTGCAGAATTTCGATGCCTTCTATGACATCGCCAAAGGCGCTGCGACTACCGCTTATGATGCCAGTCAAGCCGGCAGCGCAGACCAGTTCAGGGAGCACGCAAAAAAGCTGCGCGCCGCCTGTGACGGGTGTCATGCGCAATACATGAAGGTCGAGCCGCCTTCGCCACCTTAAGGGTAGTTGCGTGATGTGGTTTCGCCTTGACTGGCGCTACACCGGCTTCGGGCGGTGTGAAGATAGCGGACGAATGCGACACGCCGCAACGCAGCGCAGGCGGGGGCGCATTTGTGACCAGAGACCGATGCAATCGGCGTGCTGCGTCACGCCGAAATAAATCAAGGCGCAGTCGACGCCGCGCCTTGTATTCACCGAACGGGACAGGGGGCGGAACTTTTTACCCACCGTCATGGTCGTCCGCCACTGAAAGCTTCTTCCTGCCTAACAACTCAATCATCCGCGCCGCCACGGTCATTGGCCGTGATCTGATCGCCTGCTTTCGATGTGTTCCGTGTCCATCCTTTGCGGTCCACTTCAGGGGGATTGGCTGCTTCTAGGGTCCAGCTAGGGTCCGGGTAGGGTCCAGCTAGGGTCCAGCTCTGATCCCGGTCACAGCATGCGCGTTCGTGTGGATCTTCGCGCAATCCGATGGCCAATTGGCGATGCTAAAAACTTCAATGACGGCCGATATTGTGCTGGAGCCGGGCGGTAACCTCACTGGCGGTGGCCTGCTTGAACGATCACGAGTGCGCCTTGCTCTCGGCCTACGTTGGCGTCGGCGATATTCGGTTCGTGCGGTCGAATCGCAATCACGGCGTGCTTGTCATCACCCGGCTCGCGGTTAGGGCCGATAACGGTCTCAGGTATGGCCAGGTCACTTGCTCAAACACAGCGCTCATCATGAGAAACCTCCACTGCCGTTGGGGTTGTCGAAACCCCAATCTTGTGGAAGCAGCTCGTTGGCGCTGTAAAGCAGCGCTTAGCCCGGTTTTCTCAAACGATAGAGTTTTTCCCGCTTGTTTCAGGCGAGGTGGGCCGGCTTTTGAGCCTACCGGGTGGGGCCGGCGATCGGCCCGGTGGGTGATTCCTGCAAAACGAGTCTCGACGTGTGGGCTATCGCGGAAGTG
>JASHRR010000636.1 GCA_030037185.1 Xanthobacteraceae bacterium
CGACACGAATCGAGCGCAGAATATGTAGTGGAAAACGCGGCTCATCGCCGATCTCGAAACGAGATGCTGCCGGTTTAGTCATCCATGCCGGAAAGCTCGCGAATGAGCCGTCGGGTTGGACCAGGACAACGAATTCGCAGCTGCCGCGTTCGAACCACCGTCTGATCCGAACCAGTTCTCCAAAGCGCGGATGGAACCGGTAGGTGATACGAGCTTCTTCTGGCTGTTCGTGGGCAGTATGTCGCCATTCTGTTGAGCTCTTGTTTGGATGCGACACGGATATGACGCAAAACGGAGCGGGCGAGTTTGGACGCAGCCATCGGGCCTTCAACCACGGCGCTCTACCTGGACTCAGAGATTTGTTCGCAACACCCTGAGCCTGCCGTCCGTGCAGCTTCCCAGCGCCCGCTGCCGGCGGCCGTGTCATGACCAAAGCTTCATGCCGTCGGGTAGCGGCCGAGTGCTACGTTGCGACGCGCGCGGTCGCACCGATTAGCCCCGTGGCCGTGCGTGGTCCCGACTCTCGGCTCACCCTGCACGAGTCCGAGGGTCGGGATCGCATTAGAACCCCGCTCGATTCGACATCGCACCACGTGGGACCGGGGTTTACCGGGCGGCGGGTCCGGCCCATCTCAGCTACTCACGCAATTTGATATAGGACTATTGTAGGCCTCATAAGATGGCTTGCGAGTCCCGCAACACAAGATCATTCGGCGGGCGATTTGTACGGACACGTTCCCAAGGCCGCCGCATCATTCTCCTCTTTTTGCCTACTTCGGTAACTGGAGGACGGTCATGGTAGGATTTTTTAGCGGCATAGCCGGGTCATTCGAAAGCGTTGTCTAAGGACGCCGAGCACAATAGCCAACATCTCTGGAACAAGGATGCCGAGGCGGGTGCCCATGACGCCTCAACGCCCCATCACCACGGTCAAGAATGCCAAGGCAGACTATAACTCCCATGAGGAAGGGGTAAGGAAAATCCTGGTTGGCGACGTCGAGGAGGCTGTGCAGCTCTCGGCCCTGGGAAACCCGCTCGAGTGGGCGGCCAGTCCGGGCGCAAATATCTATCGCGCGTCTCAACCGGGATCCAGGGCGTCGGGCGTCGAGGGGTTAAGCAAGCTGCTGGGTCTCATGTCGCCTGTGAGCTGGGACCTCGACCCGCAAGGTAATGAGCGCAGTGAGCGCTCTCTAGGAAAGTGGCAAAAAGAACTTCGAGGCCGACCCGTCCGAGGCCGCCGGCTATGTCGTCGGGACCATCGGTACGTCCTTCCTTCCGGACTACGACACCGCGTGGGGGAAGGTCATTGGCAAGGTAGCGGAGTTGGTGTCCGTGCCGGTGACGTCACCGATGGCAAGGTAGCCGCAGGTGCCGGACGGGTGGCCGGAGATGCTGAAGCGACGCTGGCAAGGCACGCGATGCCCGATAGCGGAATCCCGCCGCGTTCTGGCAGGCCGTCCTGCGACGCCCTTGCCGGTCTAGAACGACGAGTTGCCGGCCGGCGTTGCAGCCGGACTCCCACGACCCGTTTGAAGGGCGATTGCCGTGAGCCGCGGTGTCCTGAGTTGCGGCCTCGACGAGGTGTCAGCGCCGGTTTGATTTCGGGCTAAAAGCACCGGTTTGAATCTGAGTTGCTGTGGGGGTGATCCTCATCTTGCGGCTCCCTCTCAGATGATGGGGAACGGCCCCCAGAATGCCGGGAGGCATTCAGCGGGCTGGACTTGTCGTTCACGTAGGCCAGCATCGCGTCGCGCAGGGCCGCGGCGCGGCCGAGCTTCGGATCGGCCTTCATGATGGTGAAAGTCGAGATGGTGAGCCAGGTGGCGGCCTCCGAAACGACGACCAGTGCGACACGAGAAGCGCCCGCGCTCCCGCATAGAAGAAGGCGCGCGCGAGCCCCGACTGCGCTTCCGCGCCGGGCTTGTCGCCGGCTGCGGTATTCCAGGCCGACAGCACCACCCAGTCGGCATTGAGCTTGAGCTGCGCCACCTCGCGGTCGGCTCCTTTGGCAGGGTGAGCAGGAGCGACGGTTCGCCGAGACCCGCGACACCCCCCAGCGACGAGACCATGGGTCGCAAAATACACCACCCGGTAGTCGGCCAGCGCCGTCCGCTTCACCACAGTTTCGCTGGCGTCGCTGCCGAGATGGAGGTCGCCGGCCGCGGCACCGAGCTTCCCGGCCACCGCCTTGAGTTCATCGGCGGTGTCCAAAAGCGACGGCAGATACCGCGCGAGCTTCGCCCGGTCGATGCCCGCCCCCTGCCAGAACAAACAGCGCCGGCTTGCCGCCCTCCGCCGACTGCGGCGCCTCGACATGGAGGCCGCGGCGGAACGCAGCAACCTTCTCGGCCAGCGCCGAGGCCCCGAGAGGAATGACCTTCGCGGCGACGGCCGTGCGGGTCACCGCAAAGGCGTAGGTCTGCTTGTCGCCGGACGCAAACAGCCCGTCGTTGGACAACAGGCTGTGGATGTCCTTGACGGTCAACGACTGGGGATGCGAGAGCGCGGCGTAGTCGGGGAACTCGGCGGCGAAGACTTTTTCGAGGGCCTGGCGCTCGGTGTCGCCACGAGGCGGTCTCTGATCCGCGGCTCGTTGGTGGCATTACGCTGGCCGGGTTCTTGGAGACGGCGGCGACGATGGCTGTCGAGGGTCTCGGTTTCGGCGGCAAGGTCCTGGTCCTCGCGGACCAGCCGCGTGATCGATCGCTGCCGGCTGCAAGGCGCGCCCCGAGCTTGTTGACGGCGGCGGCCGCCGCCGTCTCGACAAGAGCCGCTTTCCGCCGTTACATGGCGGCCGCGTCATCAGTTCAACGTCGTCGGCCGCCGCGGATCCGACAGAAGTTAGCGACACCCGCGAGCGTCTTGTCCGGCGCGGCGTAGAGAACGTCGAGAATGGCGCCGACCAGGAGGGAGTGGCTGGTCTTTTCCCAATGATTGCGTTGCTCGAGCGAACCCTCAGGGTCAACCAGCACGTCGGCCAGCTAGCCAAAGGCAGAAGCCCAAGCTCAAGCACAAAGAGCCCGGCCAGCCGAGCCGTATGGCCGTCCGCGCGGTGAGGCGGAGCGCCTCCCATGCCCTTGCGTCTTACGCAGGTGGGGAACCTGAAGCCGAGCACGACCGTTGCCGTGACGGACAATTGACCATGCCGCTCAACAGGAAGGAGGACGCGAATTTCGCCCTCCGCCTTGCGATGCCGAGCAACGCTAGCCAGAGACCCTTGCGAAGCCGCCTGTGGTTCGACGACCCGGGCAATCCCAAGATGACGGCTCTCTATCTGGAGCGATATCTGAACTACGGCCTCACGCGCGACGAGCTTCAGTCCGGAAGGCCGATCGTCGGGATCTCACAAACTGGGAGCGATCTCGTTCCGTGCAACCGGCACCATCTCCAGCTCGCCGAGAGAGTGAGGGACGGCGTCCGGGATGCCGGCGGAGTGCCGCTGGAGTTCGGCATCCACCCGCTGCAGGAAACCGGAAAGCGGCCGACCGCCATGCTCGACCGGAATCTCGCCTACTTGAGCCTGCTCGAGATTCTCTACGGCTATCCCCTGGACGGCGTCGTTCTCACCACTGGGTGCGACAAGACTGCGCCGGCGTCTCTCGGGGCGGCGATCGCGGTAAATATTCCCGCCATCGTCCTGTCGGGTGGGCCCACGCTAAACGGATATTACAAGGGCAGGCTCGCGGGATCGGGAACCGTGATCTGGGAGGCCCGGCGTCTGTGGGCGGCGGGAGAGATCGATTATCGCGAGTTCATGGATATGGCGGCGGCGTCCGCGCCGAGCGCCGGACACTGCAACACCATGTGGACCGCCAGCTCCATGAACGCCCTCGTCGAGGCGGTGGGGATGTCGCTCACGGGTTGCGCCATCATTCCAGCGCCCTACCGCGAGAGGGCGCAGCTCGCGTAGACACCGGATATCGGATAGTGGGCATGGTCAAGGAGGGTTTCACGCCGTTGCAGGTCATGACTCGCAGGGCCTTCGAGAACGCGATCAGGGTGGCCGCGGCCGTGGGGGCGTCCACCAACTGCCCCATTCACATCAATTGGCTCGCCCGCCAAGCCGGACTCGAACTGAGCGATGAGGACTGGAACGCGATAGGCCGCGAGATCCCACTGCTCGTCAACTGCATGCCCGCGGGCGAGTTCTTGGGCGAGGACTTTTACCGCGTGGGCGGCCTGCCGGCCGTCATGGGCGAGCTGCTTCGGGCGGGCAAGCTCGACCCCGAGCCGCTGACCGCGTCCGGCCGGAGCATCGGCGATCCGGTCCGGGACAAGGTCGCGACCGATCGGCGAGTGATCCGCCCCTACGACGAGCCGCTCGCGAGAGTTGCGGGATTCCTCATGTTGAGCGGCAACCTTTTCGACTCGGCCGTGATGAAGACGTCCGTCATCACGCCCGAGTTTCGCAGTGCCTATCTTTCGGATCCGGCCGACCCGGGCGCCTTCATCGCGTGCGCGATCGTCTTCGGGGGGCCCGAGGACTACCAGGAGCGCATCAACGACCCTGTGCTCGAAATCGACGGGGATTGCATCCTCGTGATGAGAAACGTCGGGCCGGTCGGCTATCCTGGGTCGGCCGAGGTCGTGAATATGGAGCCTCCGGATTATCTCATCCGTGAGGGCGTGTCTTCGCTGCCCACACTGGGCGACGGACGACAGAGCGGAACCTCGGCGAGCCCTTCGATCTTGCACGCCTCGCCCGAGGCTGCCGTAGGCGGCGGACTGGCCCTGCTCCGGACAGGTGATCGGATCCGGGTCGATCTCCAACGAAAGAGGGTCGATCTCCTCTCATCGAGCGAGGAGGTCGAGACGCGAAAGCGCGGCCGTCAGTCTTCAGAGCCGGTCGATGAAACTCCGTGGCAGGAGATTTATCGGCGGCTGGTCGGAAGCTTGAGCGCGGGGGCGTGCCTGGAGCTCGGGCTGAAATACCGGGACATCGCCGGCAAGCATGAAGCGCCCAGGCACTCGCACTAGCGGGAGCAAGGTGGAGTGGATCGATGAAGCGCAAGGTTCTCGTGGCAGACTACGACTACGGGGACACGGCGATCGAGCGCACGATCGTCGAGGATGCCGGAATGCAGCTCGCAGCCGCCCAGTGCAAGAGCGAGCAAGATGTGATCGACGCCGCTCAGGACGCCGACGCGATTCTCACGCAGTATGCGGAGGTAGGGGCCAAAGCCATCCAGGCGTTGCCTCGCCTCGAGGTGATCGCGAGATACGGGACAGGGGTCGACATCGTCGATGTGGCGGCGGCAACCCGGATGGGCGTTCAGGTCACCAATGCGCCGAGCGACTGGTGCGCCGACGAGGTCGCCGACCACGCGACGGCTCTGCTCCTCGCGCTAATCCGTAAGATCGAAGTCTACAATCGACGGACCAGAGCCGGAGTCTGGCATTGGAATTCCGGCCGCCCCATTCACCGCATCCGGGGAAGCATATTAGGGCTGCTCTCCTTCGGGTCCATCGCCCGCCGCGTGGCGGAGCGAATGGCGGCTTTCGGTGCCAGGATCCACGCCCACGACCCCTTTCAATCGGATGACGAGATTCGCGCGCGCGGCGCAGTTCCGGTCAGCTTCGACGAGCTGCTCGAAGCATCGGACTACCTGGTCATACAGGCGCCGTTGACGGAGCAGACTCTGGGATTGTTTGGAGAGCAAGAGCTCAGGCGCATGAAGCCCACGGCGCTCCTCGTCAATACTGCTCGCGGTCCGATCGTCGAAGACCAGGCGCTCTACCGCGCCTTGACCGAAGGCAGGATCGCCGGTGCCGGATTGGATGATCTCGAGGAAGAGCCGGCCAAGCGACGGAACTGGAAACCGGACAACCCGCTGTTCGAGCTGGATAACGTCCTCATCTCTCCGCACGCTGCCTACTACTCCGAGGAATCGATTGCGCGCGTCCGCGAGATCGCGGCCCGAGAAGCTGTTCTGGTTTTGCGCGGCGAGGTGCCGCGCTACCCGGTGAACCGAGTGTTCGAGACGGCGGGGCAACGGAGAGCCCGGTGAGGTCTCTCGCGGTCTTTCTAGAAAGCCGAGAGGTCACGGTGCCCAATTAATGCCTGCGAGAGACGTGCGCGCACACTCCAAAGGGCAGAAAACTGCCTACAACCGCTACCAGCTGTGTAAGCGTGGCACTGTGCTCGGGACCGTCAAGGTGACGCATTGCGCCGCCATCGAGGATCTGGCGGGCAAAATAACGGGCGGCAGTTGATCTCGGATCGTCGCAACCGGAACGCTCGCCGAACCCTGGTCGCCGGAAACCCGCTTCAGCCGCGCCGACTATCGTGACGTCGCCGAGATGCGACGATCGCGCTCACCGAGGATCGGCTTCTTCACGGCGCGTTCCGAACTCTGCGCATCAGGCGCGCTCAACCGCCTACGAGGCCGATCAGGGTTGCCCCATCCCCGGTCGCACCGATCCGAGCGCGGCGCCTGCTCCGACGCGTGCGATATTTGATCGCTGGGAGCACGATGGCCTGCTCGGCAATGCGCTCACACTGCGATGCGGAGGGCGGCGGCGTCGAACTCTGGGCGCTCTACGCCTCCCGGCGTTTGTTGAGCATCAGGATGCCCGCGTTCCTGGACTATTTGCGGCAGGCGTTTCCGAACGGCACATTGGAGGAACTTGCCGGGTTCATCGGGAGACGTCGCCGAGTTGCCCGCGAATACCTCGGTGCTCGTTCAGCGTAGATAGAGCACCATCCGAGCCGAGGGGCGCGATCTTCATCCCGCGCTGGCGGGTTCTGGGAACGAATTCCGGTGAACTGCTCTGCCCAAGCCCACAGTTTTTCCGCAAGCACGGGATCATCGGATGCGGCCGTGCTTTGTGCCGAGCCTGTCGGTCCGTTGATCTCACCCAGCCGGTCGGCCGTAAATACCCGCCCGAGCACGGCACGATCAGTGACTCGCGGAGAGTGTCGGGAGCGCTTCACTTGCCGCGGTTCCTGTAAACAGCGGCAAGACAAGTCGATCCGATTGACGCACAAGCCGGCTCTCCCGGCCTGCCTTTCGTCAGATCGGTCCGCGCGACGCCCGGATCCGCCGCGACCGACAGTAGGCGCCAGTGGTTCCGGCCGGGTCGCTGCTGGAGTTCCGGCGCGAATGATCAGCATGGTGAGCTTGGACAGGCTGTAGGAGCTGACCAGCGAATAGCGGCGCTCGCTCATCAGGTCGCGCTGGAGAGGTTGACGACGCGGGTCGGGGGCGGGTCAGACCGCAAAGCAGTGCCACTCCATTGTCGTCGACTAATAAGCGGCGCCCGGTCGCCTGGCGTGAGTTGACCTACCGCAATTGGGTGTGTACCGCTCAAGTTAGTAGATTCAGCTGTGTTCGGTGTCGCAGCGGTAAGCGCGGCTACCGTACGATCACGACCAAGGACAGCGTTCCGTCATTCCGCTACGGCGATCGTGAGCATCAATTAAACGAATTCAGCGGCAGGGCGGGCCGGAGGAGCCATGAATTCCGGCCCGACGGGGTCGGGAACGCACTCGGCGACGATGCGGTCGACCTTTGCCAGGGCGGCTGCATCAAGCTTCCAACCCATGACATCGGCCACCCCGTCGAGCTGCCCGGGATGTCGCGCCCCCCACAGAGCCGTGCTGAGCGGCTGCTGGTCGAGCACCCAACGGACCGCAAGATGCAGGATACTCTTGCCATAACTTTTCGCCAAAGCGTCAAGGCGTGCGGTGGCGTGCAAATATTGCTGAAAGCGGGGCGGCTGAAACTTCGGATCAGTGCGGCGCAGATCATCGCCAGTGAAGGTCGTGTCAGCTTTCATGCGACCGCTCAGCAGACCGCGACACAGCGAACCGTAGGCGAGCGTCGCAATATGGTTTCTGCGACAATAAGGCAGCACATCCTTCTCGGCCTCGCGTTCGAAGAGATTGTATGGCGGCTGGGCGGCGTGCAGCGGTGCCGCCGCCCCAAACGCGCGCATCTGATCGGCGGAGAAATTGCTGACACCGACGGCACGGATCTTGCCGGCCCGATGGAGATCGGCCATCGCCTGAGCCGTCTCTTCGATCGGCGTCTGCGGGTCGGGCCAGTGCACCTGGTAGATGTCGATGATGTCGGTACGAAGCCGGCGTAACGAATCTTCGACCTCCTTTTGAATACGAGCCCTGCTGCCGTTGCGGAACGGATTGCTGTCGTGCCAGTCGATGCCGGCTTTGGTCGCGATCAGGGCCTTGTCCCGCCCGATTTCTGCGAGCGCCTTGCCGACGATCTCCTCCGAGCGGCCGAATCCATAGACCGGCGCCGTATCGATCAGGTTGATTCCCCGGTCAATGGCGCTATGGACGGTACGGATCGATTCTGCCTCGTCGCTTCCGCCCCACTGGAACCCGCCGATTGCCCATGTCCCAAGCGCGATTCGGGTCGGCTTGAGGTTCGTTCCGGGAATGGTGATCGTTTCGAGCGCGTCGGGCATGTGTCGTCCTGCGGGTTAGTCGGTTTCGACGTCGCGTGGATTGCGCACCAAATCTCATCACGCGCCGGTATCTCCAGTACGAACGCCTCGGCCAAAGCCATGTTCCACCGAACCTCCGATGCCGGGTAACGACGCTATTGCCTTCGGCTCGTGGTTCCCATCACCAAAGCCAACAGAGGCTGGCACCTCAGTTGCAACGCCACGCCTGGGACACCACAACAAACCTTTCTGGCACAGCACGCCGGAGAGCCTGTCGGTGGGGCCCAGATCGAGCCGCCGCGGCGATTTTATCGCTGAGCACGGCCGTAGGGGCCGTGATAGCGCTCCCGAATGAACCTGCGGAGCTGCTTGCGTTCAAACGGGGTGAGCTCGGCGTAGCGTTCGTGCGCGAACCTGCGGAGGCGCTCGCGCTGGAGCGGCGTGGACGCGGCATAGCGTTCGCGCGTGATCGCGCGAAGGCGCTCGCGCCGGCGCGGGGTGAGCTCGTTGATGTGCTTGGCATAGCGTTCGCGGGCGCTCATGCGCAGCCATTCGCGTTCGAGCGGGCTGAGCTGTTCGCCACGCTCACGTTCCTCGTCGTAGAATCCGTAGGTGCGGGACCCCGAGCGGTGACTCTTGGCACCCTGGCTTGCGCTCCCCTTGCTGATGCCACTCTCCATGTTCTTGCTTTGCAGGGCTGACGCGCTCAACGTCGGACCGCCTATCGCGAGGGTCGCTGCCGCCAAATACGTGATGAGGAATCGCCGCCGTTTTTTACGACGGAAAAGATATGATGCTCTTGATCCCGACGGGCCGGTCAATAATGCGTTCGACCGCGTGATCAAGCGGCGTGCGCTCGTCCATCAGGGCGTTGACAGCGTCGGGCCAGCGCACATGAAAGAGCTGCAGATCGGCAATGGCGGCGGCGAAGGCTTGCGGTCCAGCATTGACCGTTCCCAGAACGACCTGATTCTTCAATACCATCTCGGAAAAGAGTGCGGCGGGATCCGCTTCGATCAGCGTCTGCTTGCCAGGTATGCCCGTCAGCACATAGATGCCGTTGGGGCCAAGTTCATGGAGGACTTCGAAGGCGAGCAGAGAGTGGCCGACGGCTTCGTAAACCAGGTCGATGGCACCGATGTGCGCTCCAAGCTGCTGGACGGCAACGTCCTCGCTGGGAAGATATGTCGCGCCAATCCGCTGCGTCACGTCAATGCGGGGACTAGGCCGGCGCCCGCGCGAGTAGACCCACGTCTTGAA
>JASHRR010000637.1 GCA_030037185.1 Xanthobacteraceae bacterium
CTGATGGCCTTGACCATATCGTCGGGCTTCGTGGTCGACGATGCCATCGTGGTGATCGAGAACATCTCCCGCTACGTCGAAGAAGGCGACTCGCCGCTGCATGCGGCGCTCAAGGGGTCCGAGCAGATCGGCTTCACCATCATCTCGCTGACGATATCGCTGATCGCCGTGCTTATTCCGCTGCTGTTCATGGGTGATGTGGTGGGCCGGCTGTTCCGCGAGTTCGCCGTCACCCTCGCAGTCACCATCCTGATATCGGCAGTGGTGTCATTGACCCTGGTGCCGATGGCCTGCGCCAAGCTCTTAAAGCCAGTCACTGACATGCGCGAGAGCACGTTCCAGCGCCTCACGCGGGAATGGTTCGACCGGCTGATCGACGGCTATGCGTACCTGCTGCGGATCGTCCTTAACTACCAGGGCACAACCCTTTTGGTGGCCGGCGGGACGCTTGCGCTCACGGCCTGGCTCTATGTCGTGATCCCGAAAGGATTCTTCCCGATACAAGATACCGGCCTCATTCAGGGCATTACGGAGGCGCCGCAAGGGATTTCGTTTGCCGCCATGGCGGAACGCCAGCGGGCACTTGCCGCCGTCATTCTCAAGGATCCGGACGTCGAGAGCCTGTCGTCCTTCATCGGCGTTGACGGGACCAATATCACGCTCAACAGCGGCCGCATTCTCATCAACCTCAAGCCGCACGATACGCGGTCCGCCGGCGTGACGAAGATCGTCGATCGGATCAACGCGGCGACGGCCGCGGTAGCGGGCATCTCGCTTTACATGCAGCCGGTGCAGGATCTCACCATCGACGACGCGGTGAGCCGCACCCAGTATCAGCTCTCCCTGGAGGATGCCAATCCGGACGAGCTTGCCGTGTGGGCGCCCCGGCTGGTCGACAAACTCAACTCGATGCCGCAATTCTCGCAGGTGTCGAGCGATATTTCGGCCTACGGCTTGATGGCCTATATCGACATTGATCGCGACACTGCCGGCCGCTTCGGCATCACTCCGGCCACCGTCGACAACGCGCTCTACGACTCCTTCGGCCAGCGCATCGTCTCGACGATCTTCACCAACTCCAACCAGTACCGCGTCATCCTCGAGGCCGACCCTTCGCTGAAGGCGTCGCTCGATTCCTTCTCCTCGGTCTACCTGCCGACCTCGACCAGTTCGAGTGCAGTGGCGGGCCAAGTGCCGCTATCCGCCCTGGTGCACGTACGCGAGGGCACCGCGCCCTTGCGGGTCGACCATCTTGGTCAGTTTCCCTCGACCGCCATTTCCTTCAATCTGGGGCCGGGTGCGTCGCTCGGCGATGCCGTCGAGGCGATCAAACAGGCGCGGCAGGACATCGGCCTGCCGGTCAGCGCAAATATCCGATTGCAGGGTGCGGCGCTTGCCTTCCAGAAATCTCTCGCCAACGAGCTGATGCTGATCCTTGCGGCGATCGTCACCGTCTACATCGTGCTGGGCGTCCTTTACGAAAGCTTCGTACACCCGGTCACCATTCTGTCGACGCTGCCCTCGGCCGGCATCGGCGCATTGCTCGCGCTGATGATGGCGGGCGACGATCTCAGCGTGATCGCCATCATCGGCATCATTCTCTTGATCGGCATCGTCAAGAAGAATGCCATCATGATGATCGACTTTGCGCTCGATGCCGAACGCAACGAGAACAAGACGCCGCATGAAGCGATCTATCAGGCCTGCCTGCTGCGGTTCCGGCCGATCCTGATGACGACTTTTGCGGCGGTGCTCGGCGCCCTGCCGCTGATGATGGGCACCGGCGTCGGCTCCGAACTGCGCCATCCGCTCGGCATCTCGATCGTCGGCGGGCTGCTGCTGAGCCAG
Organism: Xanthobacteraceae bacterium; assembly: GCA_030037185.1. The sequence goes on from JASHRR010000637.1 coordinate 1,849, forward strand.
GTGCTCACCCTGTTCACCACGCCGGTGATCTATCTGTGGTTCGATCGGCTGCAACAGCGTTATTTCAATCTTGATGACGCCATTCGCGATGCCGAACAGGGAAGCCCGGCCGAATGAACCCGTCGACCCCCTTCATTCGGCGGCCGGTCGCCACGATCCTGCTGACTTTCGGGGTCGCGGCTGCCGGCGCGGTCGCGTTTTTCCAGCTGCCGGTGTCGCCCCTGCCGCAGGTCGATTTTCCCACCATCTCGGTCCAGGCGCAGCTGCCGGGCGCGAGCCCGGACGTGGTCGCGACCACGGTCGCAACGCCGCTTGAGCGTCACCTCGGCCAGATCGCCGATGTCACCGAAATGACCTCGTCGAGCACCGTCGGCTCGGTGCGCATCAACCTGCAATTCGGCCTTGACCGCGACATCAACGGCGCCGCGCGCGACGTGCAGGCGGCGATAAATGCCGCACATGCCGACCTGCCGACGAGCCTGCGCACCAACCCGACCTACAAAAAGGTCAATCCGGCGGACGCCCCGATCCTGATCCTGGCTCTGACCTCGGACACGATGCGCCAGGGCGAGCTCTATGACGCGGCGTCGACGGTACTGTCACAAAAGCTGTCCCAGATCGCCGGGATCGGCGAGGTCGTCGTCGGCGGCAGCTCGCTGCCGGCCGTGCGGGTCGAACTCAATCCGAACGCGTTGAACAAATACGGCATCGGTCTTGAAGACCTTCGCGCGGCGCTCGCATCGACCAACGCACACTCCCCCAAGGGGGAGATCGAGGTCGCCGACCGGCATTACCAGATCTACGACAACGACCAGGCCACGAAGGCCACCGAGTATCGTCCGCTGATCGTTGCCTACCGCAACGGCGCGCCGGTCCGCCTGACCGATGTCGGCGATATCGTCGATGCCAACGAGAACATCCGCAATGCCGGCCTGGCCAACGGCAAGCCATCGGTGCTGGTCACCCTGTACCGCTCGCCCGGTGCCAACATCGTCGAGACGGTCGACCGCGTCAATGCGGTGTTACCCGAGTTGAGGGCCGCGATCTCACCCGCGATCGACATTTCCCAGGCGAGCGATCGTTCGATCACCATCAGGACCTCGCTCAAGGAGGTCGAGCGCACCCTGATGATCTCGGTGGTACTGGTCATCCTGGTCGTGTTCGTGTTCCTGCGCAGCGGACGCGCCACGCTGGTGCCAAGCGTTGCGGTGCCGGTATCGCTGATCGGCACCTTCGCGGCCATGTACATGCTGGACTACAGCCTCAACAACCTGTCGCTGATGGCGCTTACGGTGGCTACCGGCTTCGTGGTCGACGATGCGATCGTCGTGCTGGAGAACATTTCGCGCCACATCGAGGCGGGCATGCCGCGCATGGAGGCGGCGCTCAGGGGATCGGCCGAGGTCGTGTTCACCGTCATGTCGATGAGCACCTCTCTGGTCGCAGTGTTCATCCCAATCCTGCTGATGGGCGGCATCGTGGGCCGGCTGTTTCGCGAGTTCGCGATGACGCTGTCGGTGTCGATCGCGGTCTCGCTGGCGGTCTCGCTGGCGACGACGCCGATGATGTGTGCGCTGCTGCTCAAGCGAACGCGCCACGACGAGCAGGGCCGTTTCAACCGCCTGACCGAACGGGTTTTCGACGCCTTGCTGCGCGGCTACGACCATAGCCTCGGCTGGGCGCTCCGCCACCCGCGCCTCGTGCTGGGGATTTTGCTGGTGACCATCGTCACCAATGTCGAGCTCTACCGGATCATCCCAAAGGGCTTCTTCCCGCAGCAAGACACGGGCCGCATCACCGGCTTCATTCAGGCCGACCAGAGCATCTCCTTCCAGCTGATGCGGCAGAAGCTGGAGCAATTCGTCGACATCATCCGCAAGGATCCGGCTGTGGACACGGTGGTCGGCTTTACTGGCACAAACCAGACCAACGGCTTCATGTTCTTGTCGCTCAAGCCGATCGGCGAGCGCAAAATCACGGCCGATCAAGTGATCAACCGTCTAAGCCGCGAGTTGGCCCAAGTTGCTGGTGCAACGTTGTTCCT
>JASHRR010000638.1 GCA_030037185.1 Xanthobacteraceae bacterium
CGCGGCAAGGCTGAACAAGCAGCACGCGCTCTCGCCATTGAGCCGCAAGGGGCAAGGTTGACTGGGTCGGCCGGCTTGGCATAGTTTGCGCCGGGGCTGAACCTCCACCAGCTGTCGCAGGGCTTTGGGCTATGACAGACCCTGGGCGAATCGGAACCATCGAGCAGCGTCTCGCGCTGCCTGATGATCCTTGGTACACTCAGGGCACAGTGGGAACTGTCGGGGGGCGCGCATAGCGGCGACTGACAGCCGTGCGACCGGAGCATGGACCGCCTGCGAAGGCCTGTGCGGAGTTTGTCTTGGCGAATGACTGCTCCGCCCCGCAAATCTCGCATTTTACTTAAGGTCGCCAGTCAGGCATGGCGCACGGCGACGCTTGCTCGGTGGGCGGCCGCTCTACAGCGGTCAAAAAAAGGCGGCAGCACAACACAGACCTGAGACAGCTTTGAAGTTTGGGACCTCGTCAATGGATCTGCCTCCTCGCTCAGCTTCAAAGCTGGCCGCATCTCAGTCATATGAAGAAACGCGCAAGATGATGGAGCACACATTTAAGAGCCCCAAGCCACCGGCGGGCCGCCGCGGCTTTTTCATCCTTGGGATTGCGGATCTCCTCAGAGGCGTGGACAACTGGCGTCTGAGCCATCTTATGGGTCTAGGCGAAATCCGCCGGCGCTATGCACGCTCCAGGATCGGCCAGTTCTGGTTGACGATTTCAATGGGAATCATGGTTGCCGCCCTTGGGCTGGTGTGGTCCACGTTGTGGCATCTACCCGTCGCGGACCTTGTGCCATTTGTTGCCGTTTCATTGATCGTGTGGACCATGATCACGGGCACGCTGGGCGAAGCTGCAACGGTATTTCCCTCGAATGGGGCGATCTTTCTAAATCAGGGTATGAGCTTCTCGACTGCGATCTACGCCCTGGTGTACCGCCACCTGCTGATCTTCCTGCACAACGTTCCGATTATCGTAATAACAATTCTCGTTTTCTCCGTGCCGGCGGGCCGGATAGCCCTGGTCGCCCTTCTTGGCTTCGCCTCCCTCCTCCTTGGGTTGGTGTGGACCAGCTATCTGGTGGCGATTGCATGCGTGCGCTTTCGCGATCTAACACAAGTCGTGCAAAACGGACTGATGGTCATGTTCTTTATCACCCCGGTCTTGTGGAAGCCGGATCAAATCCCGCCAGGTCAACATTATCTGCTGTCGCTCAATCCGTTTGCGGCGATGCTGGCCGTCGTGCGTGAACCTTTACTCGGTCAGCTGCCGACTCTCTACGACTGGATTGCGTCCACCGCATTCTCGCTCGGCGGATTTGTCGTCGCACTGCCGATAATCGGCTACTGTCAGCGCCGCATCATCTACTGGATCTAAGCGCCATGGCTCGCATCGCGTTGCGGGACGTCACCATCGCTTTCCCAATTTTCTCGTCCCACACACGTTCAATTCGAACGGCGGTTTTTTCCCGGCTTGGCGGCAGTCTCGCCGCCCATAATGATACAGTCATCGTGCGAGCGCTCGTGAACGTTTCTCTGGATCTCACCGACGGCGACCGACTCGGCCTCGTCGGCGCCAATGGCGCCGGTAAAACCACCTTCCTGCGGGTGATATCCGGGGTGTATCCGCCGCTCACCGGCGAGGCCGTTATCGAGGGAAAAGTCTCCTCCTTCACCGATATCGGGCTCGGCATGGAGCCGGAGGCCACCGGCTGGGACAATATCATCTTCCGGTGCGTGTTTTTGGGCTCGACGTTTGCCGAGGCCAGGGCGCTTGCGCCTTCGATTGCGGAATTCAGCGAGCTCGGCCCCTACCTCGATCTACCGGTGCGAACATATTCGACCGGCATGTTTTTGCGCCTCGCGTTTGCGATCTCGACTGCCGTGCAACCCGATATTGTCGTCATGGACGAGATGATCGGAACCGGTGACGAGAGCTTCATTCAAAAAGCGCAGAAGCGAATCGGCGACTTGCTTGAACGCGCCCGTATTCTCGTCCTTGCCTCACACAGCCAGCGGATCATCCGCAACTTCTGCAACAAGGTGCTTTGGCTCGAACATGGCCAGGTTAGGATGCTCGGATTGACTGATGATGTCCTGCTTGCTTACGAACGAGCTGCGCTCAATCGGCGCGGAGACGCCGATCGAGCGATAGAAACGCGCGAGCCTGCGGCTGTGGCCTCTGGTCTGCTGACGTAACCCCTCCCCGCCTGAAACGGCCTGAAGCGGGGGGGTTCGGCGCGCTGCGATAATCAATTAATCCTGATATCTTGCCGCCGTTCGCTCGCCACTTCTTGCCCGTTGCGACACAGCCTTTTCCCGCCAGTTGCGATTCATTATACAGTATTACTTATGCAATCTACACATTGCGACTATTTTTGTATTGTTGTCGCAGTCTGCTCCGGTCTCGCCAAACCCGGAGGCCTCGTCCCCGAGTAAACAGCAGCGCCGCGTACCGGCGGCGGGGTTTTCTGGCATTATCGAAATCAAAAGCTGCAGGTGGTCGCCAAAAAGGGCTTGCCTGCCTGCTGCCCCAGAGCATCAAAGCGGCCCCGCCGGCGGGTGTTCCTCCGCTTCAGCGAGCGCACTGTAGTGTTCTGCCATCTGGAAGTAGTGATTTTGCATTTGGATTGAAAAGCTAAACGCCGCCAAGCGACGAAACTCCTCCGCCAATCCGCGGTAATGCTCTGCCTGGCTCATTGAATTCAACATGTTACCCCCCCCCCAAAGAACACACGGCTGCCCGGTGGCTAGGGAAGCCTCGCGCAACGCCGCAACAAACAATTAACGGGACAGGGCTGTCAAAGTTCCCCCCGCTGGAACCAATCGCGCCAACAATGTCTGTTGTCCTTGACCGCGTTCCATTTATGTTCTTATCGCGAGTATGAACGCTTCTCCTCCGCAAGTGGCGAGATGAAAGACCGCTCCTCCGACACGGAGCAGCTGAGCGCCTCGAAGGGGCGAAGCGGCCTTCGGCGAAGAGGTCAAGCGGGCGAGACGACCGCCCGTCTCAGCGCAGAGCAGTGTTCGGCGCAGAGCTGCCGGCAACCAAAGAACCCCGGCCCTCTCCCACCGAAGATTGCCAGAGGGCCGGGGTCCACGCGGGGGAGTCATCGCGCGCGGCTTCAACGCGATCCGGTCTGTCGTGTTCCCGCGCGGCTGGCGATAGAGTTAACGCGAGGGCAAAGGCAGCGGGGGTGGCGCGAACGGTCCACTGACCGGGGAGATCGTTGATTATCTGGAAGTTAATTTTGTTCCTAGTGTTGCAGCAAGCGCTTTTGATGTGGCTGGAGAGGTGGGGCTCTGCCGGAACGGATTTTTCAAGCTGGCGGCCAACATTTTTCTCATCTTCTGTGAAGCCGAAGTCCAACCTAAACCTACGCCTCAGCCTCCTCAATCTAAGCCTCAACTTCCGGGCATTCGTCACGAACTCGCCTACCCGATCGGGTTGTTATGGAGAATGCCGGCCGCTAGGTGGGGTAACTACTCACGACGGCCCGGTGAGCCGCCACGGCGTTCGCCCGTTCCGATGTCAAACACCCACAAAGCGCATAGTTGGCGCGGTGTGAGTTTGCCCGGCTGATACTCGCTGGCAGGCAAGGAAACGGGCTCCATCATTTGGAGCATCTGCAGGATGCCAGCAAGGCCGTGTGGCTGGGCGAGGTCGGCGGCGAATGAGGCCGACGTCATCGCGTAGGCGCGGTGGAAACTTGAGGTGCCGGCCTCGAAGCTGATGGCCTCGAGGCGATGACCCGCCGCAAGGGCGAAATCACCACGTTCCTGCCTTCGGACTGCGAAGTCGAGCCAAGACGCTGCGCATTGCCCTTCAGATCGTCCGATCCGACCACTCAGCGCACCGTTAATGTCTGCGTCGATCGGGGAATGGGTTTGCGCGCGGAAGAGGGGCCCGCCGCAAGCAGAGCCTGCAAGTTCGTGCCGCGGTTTTGCCGTTCGGCCGCCTGCAGCTTGCTGATCTCGTGCATCATCTGTTCTTGGCTGCCCCTGAGCTGGTCGAAGTTGCGGGTTATCTGCTCTTGGGTGACGGCAATCCGGTCGACGATTTGTCGGATCGCATCGAGGTCGACGGATATTGCATTAAACCGCTCTTGGTCGGGAGCGCGATACGCAATCGGCCTCGTCCGTGGGGCCAACCACCCAAGTTGCGAGTATGAGCTGGCGATGATTCGTCTCGCCGCATCGCCGTAGGACTGCCAGACCAGGATCGCAGCAGCCGCAATGCAAAGTGTGATCAGGACACGGGTGAAAGTCGGCATTACACTCGTCCTGCTCTTCGGAGCGTGAGGACCGTGGTTCACCAAATAGTCATGGTTAAAAACGTACAAAGATCGAGAACGTTCCTGGTGTCTGCGTTTTCCAGCCGCCCGGTGCAAGCCGACCTGGCGGGTGACGGCACCGGCCGGCGAAGGCCCGGTAAAGCGGAGCCGACCGAGGATGGCGGCAAGGGCCTGAGGCAGTGCTTTGTCACGATGCGGATAAATCCCGTGCCTTCCGGACGCCTCGCCCTGACAGATTGCGGCCGTCGCGCAGCGCTCAGATATTTTGAAACGGTGAGGTCGTCCGCATCGATGACTTGACAGCATACCAACTAGTCGGTACGCATGTTGTATGGATGACGGTCGGGCACGCAAACAGCTGGCAGGGACGGCTCGGCAAAGACTGCTCGATGCTGCGCTCGTCCTGATTCGCACAAAGGGATACACCTCAACGACCGTCGATGACCTTTGCGAGGAGGCCGGCGTCACCAAAGGCGCGTTCTTCCACCACTTCAAAAGCAAGCAAGCCCTGGCAATA
>JASHRR010000639.1 GCA_030037185.1 Xanthobacteraceae bacterium
CACCTGTCTGTTCACGGGGTCCCACACCTTTTCGGCCGGAAGTGCCACGTGATGCGGCCATTCGCGTTTGAGATCACTGCGCGTGATTTCGCCCTTGCGGCGGGTCATTGTCGTATTGTCATCAAATCTGTGAGCCGGCACCTTGAAACCCATGCGCTGGCCCTCACAATCTTGCGCTCTAGCTTTGCTACACCACAGGTAGCTCTCACCATTGGAAACCGGCGTTTGGCAATCGCTGCGGTGCAGGACGCACTGAAAACCGATGATCTTCAGGCTGTCTTCCCCCAGGCGGTTTAATGTCTACGCTTCGAAGCGGCGCAGGACGCACTAGGTCGTTTTCCGACATTCGAGCAAGCAACAATCATACGTCGTCATAAACTAACATTTTTGACAGGATTTGCCACGGCCGCCCCTTTCTTCTTTGGGCAACGTTCGTCGGCAGGGTCTCCCGAGGGGGGCACCAGACAATGGGGTTCGGACCCGAGGCAATTGCGGAGATGGGCGAAATTCTCGACGCCGCCTTCGAAAAGCTGCAGCACACTGGTGAGCCTGACGTGGTGCGGGAACTCATCGCCATGCGAATTATTGCAGCGGCAAGACTTGGTGAGCGTGATCCGGCTCGTTTGCTGAAAGCCGCACTCCGCAGATCGGAGTAAGCCGCACCGGCCGCTTGCTTCGGCCCCGTCATTAATTGCTTTCGCCTGCCGTCTTGCCTGTCTTCGGATTGACGAGATGCACTGATCCGCATGCAAGGCAGGTGACGCTCACAAAGCGAGAGGATGGGCAGTTGAATACCGTCAGATGGCGAGGAGTGTTTAAGCTTCGCCCGTGACGGGAATCAGCAAGGACCGCATTTCGCTCCTTACGGCAGGTCATCTCGACACAACTCAAGGGCACGGACCTGATCGCAGATGCAGATATTCTTTTCCGTTACCGAGGATCACCACGACGGGTTGTTCGCCCTTCCGACAAGTGAAATTTGCGTAGAGAGCGACATTCGTCCGGGCTCCAAGGCCGAGGCGGAGTGCGGCGGTTATATCCGGTCGCTCACCCGCGGTATGTGTCGTCGCTACCAAGTGCCCGGCGACAAATACTAACGCTTCTAGCGAAGTTCCATTCCCATCAACAGCCCATCCGGCTAGATCCACCTTTTGCTCATCGAGTCGACGAATAACGTTGACACGTCCATCTAGCCGTTGCGATGGAATCAAATCGGCCTCGTAAGCCGATTTTGCCAGCTCCGAACCGTTCGATATCGGATAGGCCGCGAGGCGCTGCGCGTGGGTGCGGTTGTCCGGCGTGTTTGGCACTTGAGGCTCAGTGAGCCACACCGTGATGAAGAAGCTGCCGAAAAGAACAGACAATAGGAAGACTGTATAAGCGGCGCGGCGAAACACCAGATGCCCCCCGCGTCTTATCACGGGGTGTCTGACGGTCGCATGAACGCTACGCTTAGTTAATGAGACTTCGGATGTCATTTTTTTGGCATGCCGACCCGTCGCTTCCGGGCCGGTCGCCCCGATGGCGCAGGCGGCTTCTTCTTGATGATCATCCTGTGCAGCTTCCGGAGATCGCCCTCGTCGAGAAACCTACCGATCATGTTCGCCGGAATCTCCTTTGCACTGAGCGGGTCAAGCTGGTGTCCGGACACGAACTCGAGCCCTCGATTGCCCAGACGCTCCGCTGGGCAGTCGGAGCTATGAGGCTGGCCTTTTACCAACTTGGCAAGGCAAAGCTCCGGCCCTTCCGAACCTCCGAACGCGCTACCCAATCTGCTATGGTCGTCAGCCCGCTGTTAGCTCGACTGGCCCGGGGTCGATTCCCCGACTTCCTGCGGCGATGCAGATGCCGACGAGCGTCTACGAAACCTAGCTTCGTCGTAATCATCAGCGCAGAATTCGTCGCAGAAGAATTGCCCGTCTGGGGAACGCCAAGCCTCCAATTCCCCATTCAAGGTCGGCAGCCGTTTGCGGCAAAACACACAACATAAAGTCAGATCAATGTCGCCAGCACGCATATTCATCGGAACCCTCAAGAATCATGGCCCGGCGCGAATCATCATAGCGGTATTGGTCGGAAAGCGGTTGCACGAATAATAGACTTTCAGACGAAAATAGCGAGCTATCCACTCCCGCCAAAACTGCAGGCACCAATTCTCCAGCCTTTCGTTCAATAACCTTTAAGCGTCCGCCGACCGGCCTCAGTTATCTTTGCGCGGCCGAGCCTTTCAGCGGCGACTGATCTTTGCCTAGCACCGAAGCCGTCACGTTTCGCAGACTGTAGAAATGCTATCGCCACAGGGCCGCGGGACCAGTGTTAGACTAAGACTAGACTTAGACTTAGACTTAGACTAGACTAGCATCGCTTCTGCTCGTCTTGCGATCTGGCCGTGAGCGATTTGGAGCGGATCACGCACGTTAACAATGTTGGAAATCAGAAGCCTCGCGACGCCCTCCATCTTTTCGCGCTGGGTACGGTATTCGAGGATCGGTGCAAACGGTGTCATCTCCGACTGAGGTTCGGCCCCATAAAGCCGCTCGTATTCGACGAAATTTGAAAAGCCCTCGCGATTCAAATCGCGATAAAGAAAGCTTTCGACCAGAGCTCCTTCCGCATAGATCACTTCATGCGTCTCAAGATCGATATGATAGTACTCGAGAGCCGACATATCCGATGGCGCGCTCTGTGCGACGCTGGTCCCATTTACCAGATATTTCACTGGAATGAGGGCCTCGTTAAAGAAAAGGCAATGCAGCGGCGAGAGATAGAGATTGCTGTGAGGTGAACAATCATCTATCGCAAAGCGCGCGACGCGGATCGGCATTACGCTATCCAGCCAAGCCCTGCCTTCCTCCTTTGTGAATTTGCTGTACGCGATCCACTTGATGGGCTTACGACCGGCAAGCGTGCTTACTTCATCTCCAATTTTCAGTTCCTGCACGAGACGATCGCCTGAAGGAGTCGAAATCTTCGTCCCCTTCAGTAGACACGCCGTGCGTCCGGGCAGGGGCGGGGGCAGCGGGCCCCCTCCCCGGGCGGGGGCGGGGGCAGGGGCTTAGGAGCTACCTGTGCAGACGCACATTTTTTAGCCAACGCAAGGAAAGGAAAGCTTGCGGCGCCTCCAGCTATTGCCCTGAATAGTTGCCGTCGCGTGCCGAAATGCCCAAGCCTGTTCATGATTGACTCCTTCTCGCCGCGAAATTGAGACGAGCATACGCACGCCGCCAACAACGAGGGCGCAACCGCCCGCAACTCTTACACTAACACAACTTAACATTTCATCAAACGTTAATGTGGACGGGAAAAGACTACCAAGCCAGGCCACACCCGAAGACCTCTCCACGGCTTTCGGCGTGCGAATTGGGTGGTATAGCCAACTGGGTGCGCCGGAGCGGCGCGGGAAATCCCGTATCCAAAGAGATTATCGTAACGGCGACTCCACGCTGTGTGAGATAGCTAACACAAAAAATCCCGTCCTGTGTTATTTTCTTTCGCAGACAGCGGTCCCAGCCTTGCCCCCTCCCCCATCCAAACTGATTAGAGCCGCAACAAAGGCCCTAGGAATTTAATCATTGAGGCCCGCTCCTGGCGTTAGGTGTTTCGAACTTATTAATTTTTGTGGGCTGGTTGTGGGAATGTTCCGGCTCTGGCCAGCGTGAGGCCTTCGCCTAAAGCCTTACACCACAATCCAACGCCGGCCGCAGCGGCGCCGATTCCGAGGCCCGCGTTGGTCGGATGGCGGGGGCCCTCAAGGCGCCCAGCAGATGGTGGCTGCAGCCGGCGGCGATGCTCATGGCTCGTCGATGGATTCTAAGAGTGCCTTTGGAGCGACATTGCGCCAAGCGTGGATAAGGGCACTTCTAACCGTCGCTTCCTCGGCATGCTGGAGCACAACATTGGTCGCTCCGAGCCGCCCCCAGCCTCCCGGCTCGGGCACGAAGGTCCCTGGCGCTGTGTGCATGAACATGGCTTGCTGTTCTGGCGTGAGCTGGACCGTAGCTACCGAATCAGCATGACCTTTTAGGCTTGCGAATGATTTTCGCCGTACACGAAAGTCCGAACGCCCCTTGCGAAAGACCTCCACAGCTTCCTGCTGAGATAGTGCAAGGTGGCGAAATTCATTAGGCGTCATAGCAAGACAAAGGAGGCCGCCAACGAAGGCGGCCCCAAGGGGAGGAATTGCCCAAGGAGATGGGCGTTCGTTGCACAGGCAATGTCCATGCCACTCCATAGACCAGCGCGGTCCGATGTGCCGCGATTGCCCGAAAAATCCACAATCAGCGACCATGGCAACGGATTTCCGTTGGTCACGCCTCGAGGCGCCCGCCGACCGGCCTCAGTGATCCGCCCGCCAGCCTTAACCTCGCGCTGTGCAGTTGCGAGTCCGGCGTGAATGAGGCGCGCCAGCGTCTGGCGTGTAATCCCGCTAGCGGAGATGGCTGCGTCGGTAGCACCGAACGGAATGCCGGCAAGAAATAGGAGTGCCCGGCGCTGCTGTGGGCCGAGCTGACGCTTTCGAGCGGGCGACGGCATCTGAGGCAACTGGATGAACGAAATACAAATAGAACTAATTGCGGAGCGAAGCTGCGCATTCTACCCCCGACCGCGACGCACCGGAACTGGCTTGGGACGCCTACCGGGTTCAACCTCATTGGTTTCGTTGTGAACAGTCGGCGCTGGCTTTTTGCCCGACCTCTGCTCCAGAGGCGTACAGCCTGGTCGGCGCTTCACCGACGGCGCAGGCGGCTTCTTACCGGGTGTGCCGTTGAGTTTCTTGGGCATACGCGGACCATCACCTCTGAGATCCCCAGTCTACGCGGTCCGTAAAGCTTACCAGTCCCCCGCATTACAGTGATCCGAAGGCAAACGGCTCGAATGTGCTCGACATGGGCCTTCAATGCCTTCTCGGCGTGGGCTGCACCCTGAAGTCTATGGCATCTGGCCATGATCTAGGGCCGTTTCGTGGCCTTCAGGTTCCTTGGCCGCTTTCCCGTGGTGATACGCCGCACGCACAAGGTGTTCTTCAGCTTTTTTGTGGTGTTCTGCCGCTTTGAACGCATGAGATTTTTCTCCGGGTCTCGTGCCCCTTGAACCGGAAAAACCCCTCGAACCGACAACACAGGAGATCACCGCGAGGTTGCTCTGTAATCCCGCAAGCGTCGGGCAGCTTTAAAACCTTAACGTCAACACGGTGGGTCGTCATAGAACAGGAACGCAGCCCTCCTTGCATCGTTAGCTTTGTCGAGGATGATCGTGCCGCGCTTGCTCTCAGTCTCAGACACCATAGATTGGATGCGCAGGCCACGAGGCCACACCAATGCCGGAACAGAAGCTTCTATCGCTGGCACCGCCTTGCGGTTACGCGCCGAGGAAGTCTTGACTCACGCCGAGGTCATGAGAGATGCGGAGACGCAGCGTAGAATGCGCGGGGTTGCGGCGACCTACGAGGAATTCGCGCAGGGGCTCGAACAACACGCCGGCGACCTGGACGAGATGTAGGCCGCGGAAAGGCAGCTCATGACGCCAAGCCAACGCCGGCCGCAGCGGTGCCGTTCCTGTCACAACAGGCAGGCAGAGTCCCAACAAAGCAAGGACCGACTGCCTCAGGGGCCCGTCGGCTTGGGCGCGGAGGCGGAGGCTGGGCGCGATACGGGCTTGGGCGCTGAGGCGGAGACAGGCCGCGGCGAAGGCTCCAAGTTCCTCGAACTCTTGGACCGTTCGATCTCCTGTAGTTTCGTGATCTCGCGCGTCATCTGCTCCTGGTCGGCTGTGAACTGGTCGACGCTACGCATCATCTGCTCGACGCCGCGCATCATCTGCTCTTGACTTGTGGCGATTCGGTCGAGGCTGCTCGCTATCTGCTGTTGACTTGTGGCGATCCGGTCTGAGCTGCTCGTCATTTGCTCCTGACTGGAGGCAATACTGGTGGCGATCCGGTCGATGCTTTGCCGCATCCCGTCGAGATCGAGTAATATTGCGTTTGGCTGCTGCTGATCCGGAGAGGAGGCCGCTCGCGAGGCTAGCTCGATCACGTCAGGCGCGTTCTGTGGAATTGGCTCACCCTGTGGCGTCAGCCAGCTAAGCTGCGGGTATGAGCTTACGATCAACTCTCTGACTGCATTGCCATACGACTGCCAAGCCAATGTGGCGGAGACGCCGATGCAAAAAATTATCAGGTAACGGACGAGAGTGATCAAGGCTCGCTTGCTGACCGAGGACTGCCCGTCTGGATACCTGTCATATTTCAGGTCGGCTGGGCGAACAGTAGGTACCTCGCTGGCGGGCAATGCGTCTACGAGGGGCTCGGATTGCGTAGGGCTTGGCATGGCACTAACCTCCACCAATAATGTTCCAATTGTAACGAAAATGTAACACTCCATCGAAGCAATCGGTGTGTCCGTCCTGCAACACAAGGTGACATTCGAATTCTGAGACGAGGTCGAGCGCCGCGGCGAGCGTGACGCCGCCAGGCTGGGTTGACCTGACGAAGACGGGGCGCGACGTCTCAGAAAATCTGATTGCCCGAGTCAGTCACGAATAACGCGAGAGCATTATTGACGGCCGCGGCTTCCAAGTGCTCCCAGCTATCGAGGCGATTATGGGAGGACCCGAAAGCCGGGACCGGCGCACGGCACCTGCATGGGGGGCATGGAGAGACCGCACACAAGGCCACGTTAGCATTGGGTCGTTACCCGACGACATAAATATTTGTTCATTTATCCCGGGAGATACTCCGCGCGGATTACATGCCGAATTTCGGTTTACAGGAAACGCGGCGTGGCTCACTCAGCCCTCAAGCGCCATTCGCCCCGCATCGGTGATCCTGATGCGGACCAACCTCTATAACTATAACCACGCGGCCAGCACCCGTAACGACCTCTCGGCGCTGTTGCGAGACCTTCGTGGACGAGGCCTGCGATCACGGCGCGATCGAATCCGTGGGCAAGGACGAGTCGTTCCCCCGTGATGCCGCGTGGAAAGCTCGCGAGTACCGCCAGCGCATGGCGTTGCTCCTCGCTCAGGCTTGGTTCTCGTGAAGGCAATGTCCGGCCTCACGCGGCCATCGCCTGCGCTCAATAGCCTTCGAGGGCGCGTCGACCGGCCTCAGTGATCCTCACGCGGCCAACAGTTTGCCCACCAGCCTTAACCTCGCGCTGTGTTGTTATAAATCCGGCGCGGATGAGACGCCCTAACATCGGGCGCTTAAAACCGTTAACGAACAGGGCTGTTTCGGTAGCTCCGAACGGTGTGTCGGCAAGCAATTGGAGTGCCAGGCGCTGCTGTGAGCCGAGAAGACGTTTTCGAGGGGGCGACGGCATCTGAGGCAACTCGACAAGCGACTCAGGGAAAATCGACCAGCACAGAAACGCGAGCGTCTGAGATACCTCACGCTTACACAACCATCATGTGGTGCGAAAGGCAAACTAAGGCTCCGGACACCAAAATCCGCAACCGCGGGCACCGCACACCAGCGGACAACCTTATATTAACATGAATTAAAAATGTTGACAGATAATAACTATCCATAACGGCGGGGGTCGCGTGAGGCGGTCGCAGATAGCCTCAAGCAGCAAGCCAACATCGCCCGGCAGCGGCGTTCCTTCACGTGGATAGGACGCTGGCTACGTTCGATCCACCTCGAAGCGCCCGCCGTTCGGCATCCGATTCCAAGTCGCCTTTCGACCGGCGTCCGCGATCGTGACAAGCTCAATCTCGATCGTCTGTTTGCCAATTCTCGCAACGTCGGGCACCACCGTTGCGAGTCCGTTCAGCACAAGGCCAGAAATCAGCTCATCCGTAAAGCCATAGGCAAGCATCGAGGTCTTGGCGATACCGCGAGGAACGTCGGCAAGCCGTTGCAGGGCACGGCATTCTTCGAACGTCATAGGGCCTCCCTCCTTGGCGACCTATTGAGGGAAAATACTGCACGAGTATTGGGGTGCGAGGAAATCTATGGGCGCTATAGAGAAATCGTGTTATCGGCTTAAATCCAAAGACACGGGCTAGCCGAAAAACCGTCCTCGAGTCGGGGTTGCGTGATGCCTTGGCAAAGCAGGGTATTGGTGGAATCGATATCCGCACGGCAGCTGTGGTGAAAAGGCTGGAGTCGTACTATCCGGCTTATTCCGGTGTGCTGGGCACGGCCGGAGGCCTGCTCTTCATGGACGACATCATGGGTAAAATCACGGCCTTCGATAAGCACACCCTGCAGGAGCTGTGGAGCGCAATTCGCAGGCAATCCAATGACATATGCGGTGAACGGAAAGCAGTACATCGCCCTTACGCTCGGCGGTCGTCCCGGCCGCGACGAAGGGTCCTTCCCGGAGGCGGCGGCGATTGCTCAGAACGTGATGCTGGTGGTGTTCGGCCTCTAGGCTTGTCGCTAACGGCGCCTGAGAGCAGCCTGCGGCACCGAGAAGCAAGCATGCTGCTTAACGTTGCGGCGAGGCCAGTAAACGAAGGCTGGGCGCGGAGCCCTCGGTGCGCCGGATCGCGGGTCAACAGGTCCTGTTTCGATGTGCCTGCCCAATATCGAAGCGAGATGCTTTCATCGATGCCGCTTCTCAAATGAACGGACACTTTTGGGATCCAGCAGCAGGGAGCGAAACCAAAAGACTGGAGCAAATAGTGCGCACGGACTTCACCGCCAGCTGGCTGAAGCGCGAGCAGAACCCGATTTGCCAAAGAGCTCTGTCTCGGATTTGCCAGGAAGTTTGCGGCTCCAAACCCGAGGCCGCCGGAAGTTACAAGGATTCCGCAAGTCGCGAGGTTGCCATGGTACGGCCTGTTCGATTATCCATTCTACTCGCTTGGTCGGCACTTGCTGTCGCGCTGTGCCTGAATTTTCACGGCACCTCACGCGCAGAGTATTCACAACTCTGGCTTCAGGAGTGGCCAGCCACGGACTTCTCAAGACATACGGTGCCATTCACGGAAATTATATCCGGTGGCGTTGCAAAGGACGGGATACCTGCGATCGATTCTCCCCGATTCGATCGGCTCAATGCTGGGCACGCCAGCGGCTTGGCAAAGAATATTGCTGATAACGAACCGGTTATTTCGCTTGCCATCGAAGGCGATGCGCACGCCTATCCGGTGCGGCTGATGATTTGGCATGAAATCGTGAATGACACCGTTGGCGGAAAGCCCGTCGTCGTGACCTATTGCCCTCTTTGCAATGCGGGCCTTGTGTTCGCAAGAGCAGTCGACGACCGGGTGTTGGATTTCGGCACTACAGGTAAGCTCCGGAATTCCGATCTGGTGATGTACGATCGCCAGACCCAAAGCTGGTGGCAGCAGTTCACCGGCGAAGCCATTGTCGGTGCCTTGAGTGGCCGCAGCCTTCGCCTGCTGCCCTCCCGAATGGAATCGTTCGTTCGGTTTCGTCAACGATTCCCAACTGGAACGGTGATTGTCCCGACGAACGCAAGCGCGCGCGATTATGGAGCAAACCCTTACATCGGATACGACACTATCGGAAAAAGACCGTTTTTGTATGATGGAGTGATGCCTGAGGGTATCGAGCCAATGGAGCGAGTTGTAGCTGTCGAGACCGCTCCCGGGCGCTATGAGGCGTGGTCGCTCGCAATGTTGCGGCGCGTGGGTCAAATCCGCAGTAAAGACCTGGTTCTTACATGGGAGCCTGGGCAGGCTTCTGCACTTGATACCCGTTCGATTGCGGCGGGTCGGGATGTGGGAGGGGTGATTGTACAAAAAGTAACTAACGGCATAGTGGTCGATGTTCCTTTCGACGTACCCTTTGCTTTCGCATTTCATGCCTTTCGAAGGGATAGTCCTATTTACAGTGAGGGGCATGCGCCAAACTGACCTGGAGGGACGGCGCTTCCTCTGCCGGATAAATCCGGCAGTCTCCGCGCCGAGAGTGCTCGC
>JASHRR010000640.1 GCA_030037185.1 Xanthobacteraceae bacterium
CGCATAACGCTCCTCGAGCGAGGGGCGTGGATCGCCGGCCGCAAGCCTCGCCGCCTTGGTCTTGGCAAAGCCAAGCTTCTGGCCGCTGGCGTCGCAGCCGTCGAGCCCATCCGCGCGCAGCGCCCAACCCGTATAGGTCGCGACCGGAACGGCCACCTCCGGGATACGTATGCCGGCGATGTCGTTGCCGTCCGCATCCGCCTTGGGGACGAATACCGGGTAGGGCATACCGCGAAGCTTCGGCGGCAGGACTGTGAGGAAGCCCTTGTCGAAGTCGGGCCCGAAGTCCCACAGGTCGCCGGTGTGGTGGGCGCCGTTGTAGACCACGCCCGGAATGTGGGGGAATCCATACCCCTCCTGCGGCAGCGGCGGCACCAGAGTGCCGTCGGCCAGGCGCGGTATCTGGTTCGCAGGCGGCGCTGTGCCCGCCGTCACCCAGGCATCGAGGTCGGTGAGGAGCGCCCGCAACGCCACGTTGGGACGCAGCGTGTTGCGCGGCTGCGCGCAGATGCCGGGGCCGTTTCCGGCGCCGTGCGGAAGGCTGGCCAGCAGGTAATAGCGCACATTGGCGGCGCTCGTGAGATCGAGGTCGTGGCCTTGGCTATCGGTCTGCATCATCGAGGACGCTTTGGCCCAATACTCGTTGGCTGAGTTCGCCTCGAAAGTCTTCGGGCAGGTGCCGCTTTCTTCGCAGCGGCGCAGGCGCCAGTCGGTCTTGCCGGTGACCGTGTCGGTAACCTTCACGTCGGCGAACGGAAACTGGTATTCAGGTGTCCAGCGCGCGATATGGTGGCGATGGGTGCGCGCCGGCTGTGCGAAGCGATAGTTCAGGAACAGGCCGCTGCCGCCCGCCTTCCAATTGAGAACCCCGTCGAACACCGGCGCCGGGCTCGCGGCACGCGCCACGGTTCGCAGCAAGACCGCATGTTCCGAGCTTGCGTCCGACACCTTTGGCCTCGCACTCGCGGCCTGCTCCGGCTGATTGAAGCCGAGTTGCACAAAGTCGTGCATGGTACGGCACGGCTGGGAGGAGCAGAACGAGTAGATGTATTGGACGTCCCCGGCGAGGGGGTTCGGCGTCCCTTTGCTGTCGGTTTCGGCAGTGCGCAGGAACGAGGCGATGTCGCGGATGACGGCAAAACCCAATCCAGCCACCACCGGGTCCTTTGCCAGATAGGTGAACTCGTAGAGCGCGGTTGGTCCGAACGAGCCCGGTCCGCCAAAGGCGCCCGATGTCAGTTTTACGGCACTCAACTTCGCATCGACGTAGTCCCACGCGTCAGCCGGCAGCGCAACCGGCGTGTCGGCGTAGTTCCTGCGCACGGTCAGACTCGCCTTCGATTTGTCGGGGCTTGCGGCCGGATAAGTGAGGCGCTGCTGCGCCGGCGTCGTTCCCTTGTCGATGACGAACTCCTCGGTATTGAGGCCAGTGATCAATGAGCCGTCCGGATTTTTCGCGATCGGCACCGTTGCGGTAAACAGCCTGCCGTTGCGCGGCGCCGAGAAATCCCACCCGCTCTCCACAATCACATAGCCCTGACGCATCAGGAACCCGTTGCCGGCATCGCCTGAGGACTCGACATCGTTGCCGGTTTTGCTGTCGTTAAGCGTCTCCAGCACATTGGTGCGGCCTCGATTAGTGATCTCGTAGACGAGGCGCTTGTTGCCCTTGCTGTGGTCGAGCGGCCGCAGAATCTGGAAGTCGGTGGAATATGTCACGGTGCCATTCGGGTTTTTCGGCGCCAGGGCGATGTCGACGATGATCGCGTTGAGCGGGTCCTCGGGATCGACCTCGCCGATGATCCGCCCGCTGATGCGCTCATAGGGTCCGACCGTGCCGAAGCTCCTGCCGCCGAAGGTCGGCGATTCGGTGTTGGCGATCACGACCTGTGTCACGCGAGCCTGCGCGAACGGCACACCGCAAAAAATCAAGCCATTCAACGAAAGACAGCAGACGACGGCGGTCGTGGAAAACGGCGCTCTGGTCATTGTGCCCTCCTCATTGTGCCCTCCTCATGGTGCCCTCCTCATGTGCCCGCCCGCGGGATCCATGCAAAAAGCGTTCGATCGTCAAAAATCATAGCCGAAAATGCGCAGTTGCGAAACCACTGAGCGGCCGCCAGCTGCCTTAAGGATCGAGCGGCGCCCGACTTCAACATGGTGAAAATGCCTGACGTTGCGAGCCGCCGGTTCGGCAGGCGACATGACGATGCCCGGCCATCAATCCCTCGGCTGTTTAGATTCTCGTTTGTTAACCGCACGCTAAAAATGTCCCGCCCGTGGTCGTCCCATTATCCCTCAGGGTATCACGACATCAATCGATGCAGGCGGTGCAAGCCGCCGGCGCATCATGAAAACTGGTCCGGCGGTTGGCTCAGGCGGCGCACCCTTCGTTAGCGCCGCACGGAGCGCAACAGCGCGCGATCTCTATTCCCAGCCGGCAGCGACCGACGCATGCGTCTGCGTGTCCGCACAAACAGCATCCGCGCGTCACCCGCTTTGCACCTGTTTGAGCTCGCCACGGTAATGAACCGGCGCAGTCTGTCTCGCCGGCGGCCTGTTGACCCGTTCGGATGTCGGATTGGCATTGATCACCGGTCCCCTCTCTGGGGCTGCGCTTTAACGCCGGCGTTCGCATGATCGCGGCGACAGCGAAATCGCCTTCCGCCGGATATGCTTTGCGTTGATCGCGGCCGCCATCGCCGTGAGCGTGCCGATGCCCGACAACCTCACGCGTTAAGGCCTGGTCACTCGAACGCCGCGTCGACCGGGATGCGATAGCCATTCGCCAACCGGTTGGTCTCGTTGGCCATGCCGACGACGGCCAGGAGTTCGCCAAACATCGCGTCCGTCATGCCCGCCTTGCGGGCGGAAGCGGTGTGGCTCGCAATGCAATATTCGCAGCCATTGGTCACGCTCACCGCGAGGTACAACAATTCCTTAACCAAAGGGCTGAGCGCTCCTTCGGCCATCACCTCCTTGACGCTCTGCCAGGTGCGCGTGAGCAGCGCTGGATCGTTGGCCAGGTATTTCCAGAAATTGTTGACGTCATCGACTTTGCGGCTGCGCTTGATGTCAGCGAATACCGCCCGCACCGGCGGGGCCGCGTCGGCATATTCGATCGGTTTCGGTCGGCTCATCGAATTTTCCTCCATATTCCATCTCGACGGAAGACGCTTTAGGTTTGTCGGAATCGAAGCGCAAGATCGGCCGCAGTGCCGAGAAGCAACTCCACGGAGCACGAAGTGAACACCGCATTTTCGCAACAAGATATCCCTGTCTGCGCGCCGCCCGATTCTCATCCGAACAAGCCCAAATTCGAATTTCCGCCATTCGCGTGCGACTGCCACGCCCATATTTGCGGACCGCAAAGTATCTACAAGTACATCCCTCAACGCATCTACTCTCCGCCCGATGCGCTGTTGCCGGAATATCGGCGCGTTCTCGATGCACTCGGCTGCTCTCGCGCGGTGCTTGTGCAGCCGAGCTTTTTCGGAACTGACAATTCCGCCATGCTTGCGGCCATCAAAACCGCAGGCCCGACGTTCCGCGGGGTGGCGGTTATCGGGGACGACACAACGGCGAGCGAGCTCGAAGCCATGCATATGGCCGGTGTGCGCGGCGCACGGCTCAACATTGTCGACCTGCGTGAGGACAAAGGACAGCTTCCACTCGCGCGCGTCGCGCGACTCGCCGACCGAATCAAACCGTTCGGCTGGCATATCGAGTTCCTGATGCATGTGGACGAGTTTCCGCAGATCGATACGACCCTCGCAAGGCTACCGGTCGATGTCGTGTTTGGACACCTGGGCTACGTCAGGACCGAAAAGGGCATCGCAGCCTCGGGATTCCAATCGCTGTTGCGGCTGCTTCGCGACGGACGCGCCTGGGTCAAGTTAACCGGCCCATATCGTATATCGTCTCAGGCCTTGCCGCATGCGGATACCAATGAGTTTGCGCACGCGCTGCTGGACGCGGCTCCAAACCGGATCGTGTGGGGCACCGATTGGCCGCATGTGATGACGAAATGGACGATCCCGATGCCTAACGACGGCTCAATCGCCGATCTTCTGCTCGATTGGATTCCCGATGCAGCGCTGCGCCGGCGCGTCCTCGCCGATAATCCGAGGACGCTCTACGGCTTGCGGTGAGCGTGGGGCGCGCCGGCAAGGCGGGCGCATGGTGCAATTTCTGGCTCGCGCCGGCCGCACCGCCGCCTCCCTTGCGTGGCGCGTGGCGATAATGGTAAACCCCGCCTCCCGGCTGTCCGCTCCTAGCGCCGGCGCTGCCATCTGATGCAATGGTCCTGAGCGCACATCGGATTGATATTCGATCACCAACTACTTCCACCTAAGCGGCTTTCGCGGCTCCAGATGGAGTTTCCGGCCTCCCAGGCCGGTTCCCGACCCAGAGAGTTGATCGGCCAGCATCGCAAGGGTAGCGGCTTGATCTCGCGTCGCTGCGAACCCGCACCCGCAATCGAGCTCACGTTCGGACATCTCTTTTTTGCGAACTGTTCCGCCGCAAGGGCCTGGGACGAGCGATGCGCGGGTCCGATATTGCCGCTGATGACTTTACCCGGCGTTCTGGCCTCCCCGCGGGCGCACATCGTGCCGACGCGCAGCTTGCCGTTTCTCCAATTGGTCCGGGAGTAAACCGCAAACCATTACCGTGATGCTTGAACCCGAACCCGCAGAACCGGTCATAAGACTTGCGGCGGCTACAAACATCGCGGCCTGCGACCACAAGGAGCCGCTGCGGCTGTTCCGGCAAAGTCGAAATCTCTCGCCCGGTCCCAAGGAGACTCGGCGGGACATCGGTTTAGGCTTAAACTCTCAATCGAACCCGTCATAATACGACGGCCGGCGTGTCTATCCGGCGACTCTGCTGATCGCCCGAAATGGAGATATCCGGACTGTGCGATAGCGAACGTCAAAGCTGCGAAGTCAAACGTTCAAAAACGGCTTGCTGCAAATAAATCCGATTTGCACCTTATACGTGCAAAACTACGCAAAGTCCACCGCCCCGCATCTGACGGGAAACGTCCACCCCGTGTTGACGATCGCAAGATTCGCCGAACGCAAATCCGATCGATTGTATTGCGTCATTATTTGCGCTTGACACGCACCTTTCTTTTCAGCGGTTTCGGCGCCGAATCCTTACCCATTCCTCCGATCTTAAAATCATCGAGCTTCTTGCCTCCCTTGAGAGCGGCCGCGAGCCATCGCGGCTTTAGCCCACGTCCTGCCCAAGTTTCGCTGGGATTTTCGGGATTGCGGTATTTCGGGGCGACCTTTCCTCTTACCCCGCGCCCCAACGCCGCCTTCGCTCGACCGCCGGCCATCTCAACGCGCGAAAGCTTGGCAAGCTCGGATTCCAAAGTACGGCGCTCCTCAGCGACCTTGGTCCCCAATACCGCATCGATTTTGCCACGCAGACCGACAAGTGCGTCGATCGTCATCGATTTCAAATTCATAACAAGCTCGCTCCATTTGGACGGATTACTTGGATTATATCGATCCGGCTGCAAATGCAAGCCAAAAGGACTGCGCCAAGTTGAACCCTTTTGATATCCGCTTTACAAGCAGAAAATAAAACCGGGTCGCGCGCCTACGCCGCCGGTGCGGAGTTTGAAAATAAAGGCATAAACGGTAACTCAACCAAAAAGGCTGCGGGCGGCCTGACATCAGGTAAAGACGGAGATACCATGGCTGGTGTAAAGCGCCCACGCCGTCTGATCATACACGAGCAATACCGATTCATTAGCCGTGGTTGGCGAGCGTTCCGGCAGCACGTTCCGATCAGACCGCATCGCTGCCGCACCTGATGCCCGCGCATGACATAAGCCGCTGCGTCAACGCGGCACGACCCCGTCTTCGCACCCATCCGCGTCTTTCATTGTATGCCCTCGGTCAAAACGCGGAGGCCCGAGACAATCCCGGCCATGACTCCGAATAACGGTTTAATGGGACTAGAGGCAACCCAAATCTCAAAGCGGTTTTGTGCTCGCACGCCGCTACGGCGTCACGACGGGTCAATCGGCGAGAAACTTTTACATTAACTTCCTGCAATTCGCCGCCCGTTATCGGCGAGCGCGCTGGGCGATGCTTTCGGCGCAAATCAGATGGCACCGCATCCCTGTGTCGCCGCCGGTATTTACCGGCGTTCGAGCTGGCGGCGCGCCGCCTGGATCGCCGGCCCGCCGCCATGGCGGCGTCAACACCTGAGCCCTTGGACCGGCGACCCGCGGTACGGGTCGATCGAGGTGACGTGCGCTGCGCCGGCCTTCATTAATTCGTGAAACCGGGGCTTTGTATTTCTCGGGTTTCTTGGAGCCTCGCGGCAGGCAATCCTATTCCTATCTTGAACTGCCTGCCGCCGCCCTGGCCCGGTTCGCCCCGCAGCTTTGCTCTGCGGCTTGGGGTATTTCGGCATCAAGCAAGCGATACGATTGCTGCCTGAAGTCCGCGGTCAATTCTCCGAGCTTGCGGCGAAATCTGTTGCCTCAGAGCCAACCTGTTGGGTGAGAGCCAACAGCCCTTGGGTATTTCGGCATCAAGACGGCGATACGATCGCTGCCTGAAATCTGCTGGTCAATTCTCTGAGCTTGCGGCGAACTCTCTGGCCTGAGAGCCAAGCTGTTGGGTGAGAGCCAACAGACTCCGCTCAATGCGCTCCGCCGCCCGCAACGACGCAGAGCCGCGACGGCGGCGCGACGGCACTTGCCGACGCGCGTGAGCTGTGAGCCGCCGGGCTTTCCGCGCTTTGCGGCTTGAGGGTAGGTCGAAAAGTCGCATGAAAGGTCATTTGGCAACCGGCTCACTCATTGTATCGACTGTCGACTCCAGTGCAAATTCATCATGTCGATTGTGCAACGCAACAAGCACACGGTTTGGCGACCCCGCAGCCCCTCTTGCAATCTGCCGCGATGTCGGTCATGCGACACGCGGTACGCACGGGGGGTAGCGAGCCGCAAACCCGCAACAAACCGGCCGGGCGGTAATTTCGAATCTAGGATTCAGATTCCACGCCCCGGTCGCAACGCCAGGAGCTAGAAAGATGGCGCTCGTCGTAGCACGCGACCTGGTCAAACGCTTTGGCGGCCTGACCGCGGTCGATAAAGTTTCGTTTTCGGTGGACAGGGGCGAGGTCGTTGGATTTCTGGGGCCGAACGGCGCCGGCAAATCGACCGCGATGAAGATCATCAGCGGCTTCATGGAGCCGACTTCCGGCCAGGCCTGGATCGACGGACACGATAGCCACGCCGACCCGATCGCCGCCCGGCGACATCTCGGATACCTGCCGGAAGGGGCGCCCGCTTACGCCGACATGACAGTCGCAGCGTTCCTCGAGTTCATCGCCGCCATGCATGGATTGCCCAAGCCGAAGGCCGATGCGCGGCTGGCCGAGCTGGTCGATCGCGTCGATCTCGCGGAGGTGTGGAATCAGCGCATCGAATCGCTGTCCAAGGGCTTCAAGCGCCGGGTCGCCATCGCCCAGGCGCTGGTCCACGACCCCGCCGCATTGATCCTTGACGAGCCAACCGACGGTCTCGATCCCATTCAGAAATACGAAATGCGGGATCTGATCCGCGCAATCGCGCCAAAAAAGGCGATCATCATATCAACGCATATTCTGGAAGAAGTCGAAGCGGTCTGCACCCGCGCCATCATCATCGCCAAGGGCCGTTTGCTTGCCGACGCCACGCCGGCCGAATTGCTGGCGCGCGCGCCGAGCAATGGCACCCTCGCGCTGGCGCTCTCTACCGCCGACCCCCAAGGCGCGATTGACATCCTTTCGAAGCACCCGGGCGTCGGCCACGTCGATGTCGTCCAACGCGTCAACGGCGTCACCCGGATCGCAGTCCGAATTTCAAAGAGTCGCCCCTCACCCGACGAGATTACGAGCCTGCTCGGGCGGTCGAACGTCGCGGTGACCGAATTCTACATGGAACGCGCGAAGCTCGACGACGTGTTCCGCCAGATCACAGGCCATGGTGCGGAGAACTGACATGCGGCCGACATTCATCGTATTTCGGCGTGAATTCGCCGCCTATTTCGCGACCCCGGTGGCAGCCGTATTCCTCATTGTCTTCCTGGCGCTCGCGGCCGGCATGACGTTTCTGGTGTCCGGCTTCTTCGATCGCGGCCAGGCGGATCTGTCCGGCTTCTTCTTCTGGCACCCATGGCTGTTCCTCGTGCTGATGCCTGCGATAGCCATGCGGCTGTGGGCCGAGGAACGACGCAGCGGGACGATTGAGATCCTGATGACGCTGCCGGTCCAGCCGTGGCAGATCGTGGTCGGCAAGTGGCTCGCCGCCTGGGCCTTCGCCGGGCTTGCGCTTGTGTTGACAACGCCGCTGTGGATCACCGTAAACGTGCTCGGCTCGCCGGATAACGGCGTGATCCTGTCCTCCTATATCGGCTCTTGGCTGATGGCGGGAGCGTTCCTGGCGCTCGCCGCCGCTATTTCGGCGCTGACCAAGAGCCAGGTGCTGGCCTTCATTGCCGCCACCGCGGTGAGCTTCCTGTTCGTCATGGCGGGTTTTGATCTCGTGATCTCGGCGGTGCGCCAATGGGCGCCCGGGTTCATCGTTGACGCGGTGCGCTCGATGTCGTTCTTTGCGCATTTCCAGCACATCACCGACGGCGTCCTGGAGCTGCCGTCAATCGTCTTCTTCGTGTCGCTGATCGTGTTCTGCCTCTGGCTCAATGTTCGCGCCGTCGAAGTCAAGAAAGCTGCGTGAGATATCGCCATGTCCGACCAGATCCAACCGCAAACCCGCAAACCGCCGGCAACTGGCCGCATCGCGCTGGTCGCCGCGCTGCTCGGCGCTGTTGTCTTTGTTTGCATCAACATTGTCAGCGCCCAGATCTTCCGCGATACCCGTCTCGACCTTACCGAGCAGCACCTCTACTCCTTGAGCCAAGGCACCCGCACGCTGCTCGGCGAGCTCACGGAACCCGTGCGCTTCCGCTTGTTCATGTCCTCCGGGCTCACCAAGCAGGCTCCGCAGCTCGCCGCTTTCGCTGGCCGGGTGCGCTCGCTGCTGGACTCCTATGCTGCCGCCGCCAAAGGCAACATCATCCTCGAGGTTATCGATCCCAAGCCATTCTCTGAGGAGGAGGACCGCGCGGTTGCTTTCGGCATCGACGGGTTCACGGGCGTCGGCGGCGAGCGGCTGTTCTTCGGCCTTGCCGCCACCAATTCCACCACCGGGCGGGCAACCATCAGCGTATTCGCGCCGGACCGCGAATCGTTCCTGGAATACGATCTGACGCGACTGGTGTCGGAACTCGGACGGCGCGGCAAGCCGGTGGTGGCGCTGCTCGACGGACTAGGCCTCGCCGGCAATCCGATGATGCGGATGCCGGAGCAGCAGGTGTTGACGCAGATGAAGCAGTTCTTCGACGTCCAGCCGCTGTCCGGGGAGGTCGACAAGCTGCCCAACGACACCCGCGTCCTGATGGTGGTCCACCCGCAGGACCTCAGCGAAAAGACGCTCTACACCATCGATCAATGGGTGATGGCCGGCAATGCCACGATGATCTTCGTGGACCCGTACGCGGAAAACCAACTCGGCCCGCGCGGCATCCCATCGCCCAACCCGACCTCGAACCTCGGACCGCTGTTCAACGCCTGGGGCGTCAAATTCGACACCACGCGGGCCATCGGCGATCCGGACTATGCGCTGCAGACCGAGCGCAATATCGGCGGTCGTCCGGTGGCCTCGCAAAACCTGCCGTGGATGGCATTGCGCGGCGACGCGCTCGCGCGCGACGAGGCGATCTTGGCGCAGTTGTCGGCCATCGTGATGACGACTGCCGGCGCCTTCGAGACCACCAAGGACGGCGTTACACTGCGGCCGCTGGTGCGAGCCTCGAGCGCTGCCGTCACCCTCGACGCCACCGTCGCGGGCGACCGCAGCGGCGATCCCCGCCGCCTGCTGGTGGGCCTCACCAAGGCGCCGAAGCCTCCGATTCTTGCCGCCCGGCTGACCGGCACGCTCGACAGCGCCTATCCGGATGGGCTCAAGACTGAAGAGAAAAAGCCCGACGAAGCAAAAACCGACGACAAGAAATCCGACGAGGCGAAGCCGCAAGCAAGCGCTGAGGATGGCAAGAAGGACGATGCCAACAAGGACGACACCAAGAAGGACGACACCAAGAAGGACGACACCAAGACCGCCGGTAACACCCTCAAGAAGTCGGCAAAGCCCGCGAACGTCATTCTGGTCGGCGACGCCGACATGCTGATGGACCGCAACTGGGTGCAGATGCACACGCTGTTCGGCCAGCAGGTCGCCCAAGCGTTCGCCAACAATGCAGACTTCGTCATCAATGCGATCGAGCAGATGGCCGGCGGCGCCGCCCTGTCCGACCTGCGCGGGCGCGGCGT
Organism: Xanthobacteraceae bacterium; assembly: GCA_030037185.1. The sequence continues at coordinate 10,399 of JASHRR010000640.1, forward strand.
GTCATGGCGGCCGTTCGAGCTGATCCAGCGCATGGAGGCCGAGGCCGACAGCAAGTTCCGCGCCAAGGAGCAGGAACTGACGAATCAGCTTAAGGATACGGAACAGAAGCTCTCGCAGCTGCCCAAAAGTGCCGAAGGGTCAAACGAGGTGCTGACGGCCGAGCAGGCGAAAACCATCGAAGGCTTCCGCACCCAACTGCTCGCCATCCGTTCGCAACTGCGCGACGTGCAGTTTGCGCTGCGCCGCGACGTCGACAATCTCAAGAACCTCGTGACGGCGCTCAACGTCGGCGCCGTGCCGGTGATGGTCGGGGCGATCGTGATCGCCTTTGGAATGCGCCGGTCGCGCCGGCCTCTGCCAAAAAAGCCGTCGGACAAGTTGGCGTAGCCCGAAACGGAGCAGCATCATGAACGCGAAGCATCTCACCACGCTCGCCGTGCTGGCGGCGATCAGCGTCGGCGTCGCCGCCTGGGTGTTGCAGACCAGCGCGCCAACCGTGGCATCGGACCGGCGCGGCGAAACGGTCGTCCCCTCGCTCGTGGACAAGGCAAACGAGATCACCGGCCTTTCCATCCGCGACGGCGCCGGCACGCTCACGATCGAGCGCCGCGATAATCGCTTTGTCGCCGCCGATTCCGGCTATCCGATCAAGACCGACGCGGTCCGCGATATCGTCGCCAGCAGCGCCGAGCTGTTATTCCAGGAAGCGCGCACCAAGGATCCGGCCCGCTATGGCGATCTCGGCCTTGCGGATCCGCCCGCCAAGGATGCCGGCAAGGAGGTCACGTTCCGCACGGCAGGTGGCGAACTCGCAAGCTTCGTGGTCGGCAATCGCGACACCACTGTTGGCGGCCCGACCGGCGGCGTTTTCATCCGCCTCCAAGGCCAGCCCCAGACCTTCCTGGCACGCGGCGATGTGCGCCTGCCCGCCGTCCGCTCGGACTGGTTCGTCGGCTTTGATCTCGACGTCAAGCGCAACGAAATCAAAAAGGTCGAGCTCACCGGCGGCGGCCGCGACACCGTAACGGCGTCGGCAAACGCCGACAAACCTGGCGAACTGGTGCTCGCCGATGTGCCCGAAACGCGCAGCCCCGACAGCTTCAAGGTCAGCCGGCTCGCGACGCTGGTCGACGGCTTCACGTTTCAGGACGTCCGTAAAGCCACCAAGCCGGGGGAAGACGCCCGCCGCATGGTGGTGGACGCCGGCGAAGGGCTGCGCCTCACCTTCACCGCGCTGGGCGATGTTACCGAGGGCTGGGTGCAGATCGCGGCAGACGCGACGAGCGATGCCGCGAAGGACAAGGCAAAGCTCATCGCTTCCAAGGTCGATGGCTACGATTTTCGCTTGCCTTCAAACCAGGCCGAACTTTTGAGCTGGACCGTCACCGATGTGACCGACGAAAAGAAGAGCTGACAGCCCGACAGAGCGCCGCTTGGGCAGCGTCATCGCGCACCACGCTGTCGGCACACAACCGCATAATCACACGCCACCCGGCTTGCGCGCCGAACCGGCGCGCAAGCCGCAAGCCGGGCTAAGGGCCTGCCAAATATTGCTCGACCGTGTTGATGAAAAATTCCGTCTGGTCGTGGTGGACCCAATGCCCGGCGTTCTCCACCATGACGACCCGGGCATTCTTGAAATGACGGGCGCGGCCGTCCTCATGCGGATTGGAGGCCCAGCTTTCCTTGCCGTAGACAAGCAGCGTCGGGCAGCCGACATTCGCCCATAGCTTCTCGATTTCTGCCAGCGGCAGATCGACCGGCGGGAAAACGTGAAGGTAGGGGTCGAACTTCCAGCTGTAAGTGCCGTCTTCGTTCTGGTTGACGCCATGACGGGTCAGATGGTTCGCCTGCTCAAGCGAAAGGTGCTTGTTGGCGGCCTGCATGCGAAGAACCGCGTCCTCTATCGTCAGATAGCGGCGCGGCAGACGGGCGGCGAGGCCACGCTGCGCCTCGATCCAGGCGCGCAGGCGCTCGGCCATCGGCGTCGCGAGGCGCTCGGCCATGGTTTTGGGCGATAATCCGAGCCCCTCAATCGAGACGAGCCGCCTCACGTTCTCGGGGTAGATGCCGCTGTAACGCGTCGCGATATTGCCGCCGAGCGAATGGCCGATCAGGCTCACGGGCGCAAGCTGACGCTGATGGATGAGCTGAGCGAGATCGTAGATATAGCCCGGCATGGCGTAGCCGCCGTCTTGCGACCACTGACTGTCGCCGTGCCCGCGCAGATCGGGCGCGATGATGTGCCAGCGGTCGGATAACCGCTCCGCCACCCAGTCCCAGCTGCGCGCATGGTCGCGGCCGCCATGGACCAGCACCAGCGGCGGCGCGTCCGCATTGCCCCAATCGAAATAATGCAGCCGCAGGCGCTGCGAGATGTAGGCGTGTGAGGTCGGGCTTGGCATGGCGATTTGACGAGCGGTAGCCTGTAGCGCGCAACAAGGCAAGACAGCGGTGGTCGGAGCCCGGATCGTCCGGATCGCGCGAGCGTGACGACCGGCCATTTCGCGATGCCGGTGCCGGATTGCGCGATTGAAGAGGATCGCTTCATCCGGCCGACGCCGGGCAGGCAGCCCCTCGCGGACAACATGTAGATCCGCTACCATTCATCGACAATCTGGGACCATATCGATTTTCGACGCGCGGTCGCGAACATGTCGTCACGACTTCGCAAACCTTACCACCGCTGAATGGAGGAAACGCATGGTCGCCTTCACGGTCAACGGAGTGCGCAGGGAGGTGGACGTCGATCCGGACGCGCCGCTGCTCTGGGTGCTGCGCGAGCATCTCAAATTGACGGGCACCAAATTCGGCTGCGGCATCGCCTCATGCGGGGCCTGCACGGTGCATATCGACGGACGGGCAACGCGCGCGTGCGCCACGCCGGTGTCCCTGGTCGAGGGAAGATCCGTCACCACCATCGAGGGGCTTTCCGCCGACGGCAGCCACCCGCTGCAGAAGGCGTGGGTCGCCGAGCAGGTGCCGCAATGCGGCTACTGCCAGTCCGGCCAGATCATGCAGGCGGCCGACCTCCTTGCGCGCAACAGGTCGCCGTCGCGCCAAGAGATCATCGAACACATGGACGGCAACATCTGCCGCTGCGGCACCTATCTGAAAATCATCAGCGCAATTGAGCGCGCTTCGCGGGAGGGCTGAGCCATGACCGAACGTATTGACTCACCGCTGACCGACCTCAGCCGTCGTGATTTCCTCGGCGCCGCGGGTTTAACTCTCGCGCTCACAGCGCTCCCAGATCCGCTGGCGATCTTTGGCGCGGACGCCGCAGGCGCCGCCCTGGCAGAGGGTGCGCTGTCGCCGAATGTCTGGATCACGATCGCGACCGACGGCACAATCACCATCGTCTCGCCTGCTGCCGAAATGGGGCAGGGCACCTTCACGACGCTGCCGGCCATTATCGCCGATGAGCTTGATGCTGAGTGGGCAAGGGTGAAGCCGGTGTTTCCGCCCGAATGGAACGAGAGGAAGTTCGGCAACCCGGGATATGACAACCTGGCGTTCCAGACCTCCGCCAGTTTCGCGACGCGCGGCTACTTCAAGGCGATGCGGGTGGCCGGGGCGCAGGCGCGGCGCGTCCTCATCGAGGCGGTCGCGGCGAAATGGGGCGTGCCGGCGCAAGACCTGTCGACCGAACCCGGCGTCGTGGTCCACAAGGGCTCAAACCGCCGTATCTCTTACGGCGAGATTGCGACCTTCGCCAAGGCGCCGGCCGAATTGCCGAAGATCGAGGACAAGGACCTCAAGACGCCGGCGGCCTTCCGATACATCGGCAAGGACCTGCCGCGGGTCGAACTACCGCTCAAGGTGACCGGCGGCGCCAAATATGGAATCGATGCCCAGGTCCCCGGCATGGTCTATGCCGCGGTGCTGCAATCGCCCTATCCGGGCGGCAGGCCGGAGACGGTGGACGAGACGCGGGCGCGGCAGGTCAAGGGCGTAAGCGATATCGTGAAGCTGCCGGAAGGCGTCGGCGTTGTCGGAACCAGCGTCGAGGCCACCCAGGCCGCAAAGAATTTGCTCAAGGTCACCTGGAGTGACGCGCCGGGCGCACGCCACGACAGCGAAAAGGCGCTCGACGAGTTCGCCGCCATCGCCCGCGACAAGAGCCGCGAAGGCGTGCCGTATGAAAGCGTCGGCGATGCCAAAGCGGCAATGCGGAATGCCGTCAAGGTCTACCGCGGCGAATACCGCACACGCTATCTCTATCACGCCCAGATGGAGCCGATGAACGCCACCGCCGCGGTCAGTGCCGACGGCAGGTCGGTCGAGATCTGGACGGGCACTCAGGGCCCGACGAGCCTGCATAACCAGGTCGCCCGCACGCTCGGGATCGAGCGCGCCGACATCACGCTGCATCAGCATTTCCTCGGCGGCGGATATGGCCGCCGCAGCCAGCAGGAAACCGTCATCGACGCGGTGCGCCTCGCCAAAGCGGTCGGCAAGCCGGTCAAGCTGATCTGGACTCGCGAGGACGACGTGACGGGCGGCAAGTTCCGGCCGATGACCGCCCATCACATCGAGGCCGGCTTCGACGCCACCGGCAAACTCGTAGCCTGGCACCATCGCGTGGTCGCGGAATCGGTCGCGGCCTACACCTCGATCGCCAACGGCACGCGCCCGCCGCAGCTCGACCGCGTCGTCATGAAGGGCTCGCCGATACCGCAGTACCCGATCCCCAACAAGCTGGCAGAGCATGTCATCGAAACCCGCGGCGCGCGGCTGGCGGCCTTCCGCGGCGTCGGCAACGCCTACAACGCCTTCGCGGCGGAGAGCCTGCTTGACGAGATCGCCAAGGACCGCGGCCTCGATCCGATCGCGTTCCGGCTCACGCTGTCGGAGGGCCAGCCGCGGATGCAGACGCTGCTGCGTACGGTCGCCGAAATGTCCGATTGGACGCGGCCTCGCAATGGACGCGGTCTCGGCGTCGGCACCATGGTGAAGGATGACACCCTGGCAGCTGGCGTCGCCGAAGTTTCGGTCGATCGTGCCACGGGCAAGATCAAGGTCCACAATTTCTGGGCCGCTATCGACCCCGGACTTGCGGTGCAGCCGCGCAATGTCGCGGCGCAGATGGAAGGCAGCATCATCTACGCGCTCGGCCATGTGCTGCGGGAGAAGATCACGATCCGCAACGGCCGCGTGCTGGAATCGAACTACACGGACTACGAAGTGACGCGCATGTCCGATGTCCCCAACATCGCCGTGAAGGTCGTCTCCACCGACAATCCGCCGACCGGCGCCGGCGAGGACGGGGTGCCGATCGTCGCCTGCGCGGTCGGCAACGCCCTCACGACGCTGACCGGCATTCGCTTGCGCGAGCTGCCGTTCGCCCCGCAACGCGTGCGCGGGGCGCTGGGAGCATAACGGCTGCGGCGGTCGTTCAGGCGCCTGTGGCGTGGCCCGGGTTGAGCGTCAGCGAAACCCGGGCCGGCCATGCGCAAGACAAAGCGATCCTTGGATTTCGCTGCGGTCGAGCCGGGTGTTATCGAGCAGGCCAAAGGCCAATCGGACCATGACGGCAAAGATCACGCGACCTGAAACGAAATCCGCACGAGTTCGAGCTTTTGACCGTCGTCGATGAATAGTACGTCCGCAGACGCCTCGGCGCGCCTCGTGTTCGATTTGACGACCGCGGCACTATGGTCGGGACCGCCGGTCGGCATCGTGAGGGTGGAAGGTGAATTCGGCCGCTGGGCGCTGGCACACCTGGATGACATCGTGCCGGCGTTCTTCGACCCCGAAATGCGGTGCTTTCGGCGTCTCAGCCCCGCAATGGCCGAGAGCCTGATCGCGCAGGATGCTGTGCTCGATACGCCGTCATTCGTCAGTCCGGCGCGCACGGGAAGGCGCAAGTCCGATCGCATCCCCACCGCGATCCGGCCGTTCGCCCCGTGGATTCTGCAATTTCGCCGCACGGTCCTTCAGGTGCTGGAGCGGATCCGGCTCGAAACCGCCAATGCGCGGATGGCGTCGTTCGCCGACAGCGCGCAGCGGGCGATCATGAACGAGAAGTACCGCGCCATGATGGTGAAGGCCGACGGTTCACGCCGGGCCTGTCTGCCGATCGGCAGCGTGCTCGGCCCGCCCCTCGGTCTCACCGCACGCGACACCCTGGTGTGCGCGGGAGCCGGCTGGGCCCACAACGACATTGCGGCAATTGTGGAGCGCAAGCGCAAGTTTGGATTCCGCTTCGTGATGCTGTGCTTCGACATCATCCCGGTGATGTTTCCGCACTACTACAAGCCAGCCGACGTGCAAGCGCATCGCGACTATTGCCAGCGTGCATTTCCCGCCGCCGACCTCGTGATTTTCAGCTCCCGCACGATAGAGGCGGATGTGCGGGCTTATTGCCGTGCTGGCGGGCTGGCGCTGGGTGCAACCGCGGTGTGTCCGCTGGGGGCCGACACCCGCATGTGCGGCGCCGTGACGCCGCCGCCTGCCGGTCTCGAGCGCGGACGCTACGCCCTATTGGTCTCCACCATCGAGCCGCGCAAGGGCCACCGCCTGATCTACGATGCGTGGGTCAAGCTCATCGAAGCCGGGATTCCGCAGCGCTCGCGCTTCAAGCTCGTTTTCGCCGGACGCAAGGGCTGGATGGTCGACGATCTGATGCGGGATTTGCGCCGCGATCGGCGCATCGCGGGCACCATCGAAATCTTCACTAGCGCCGACGATGCGATCGTCGCGAGGCTCTACCGCGACGCCGCATTCTGTCTCTATCCGTCACGCTATGAAGGATACGGCCTGCCGGTGGTCGAAGCGTTCCGACATGGTAAGGCCGTTCTCGCCTCGACAGGGGGCGCGGTGCCGGAACTGGTCGAGGGCTTCTCGCCATGCCTTGATCCGACCGATGTTGACGCCTGGCGGCAGATGTTGGCGACCTGGATCGAGGATCCGGCGTCGCGCGCCGTCTACGAGACGCGCATCCGCACTGCGTTCCGTCATCCGGACTGGGATGAATGCGCGGAGGCCTTCTTCCGGCTGGTGCGCGGCGAGCCAGCGGCCGATCGGTAACGCACCGTCCATGAGCCCGCAATGTTGCGATCCGTAATGTTAAGAGACCTGAAGCGCGTTCGCCCTGCGCATCCGCAAGATGGGCAAAGCCGGCGGGTCGGGCCTTCGGCCAGTCCGATGACAGGCTTCTCCCGCGCCGCGCTCTCCCGCTTGCAGGCGACGATACCAACAAGGCGGGCACGACGCGCAACAGCTTTCGTCCACCCGGCGGCGGCGTCAAATACGCCGACGCGGAGCCCTCAGGTCGCGCAACAGGAGCGAGGTCATGAGCATTCAAAGTATTCCGGATCGCAACGGCGGCGGGTGGTCACGATCGGCGCGACCGAGACGGTCAAAACCGCGGCCGATCGGATGCGAGCGCGCGGCATCGTCGCGCAGCGGTGACCGATCGCCGGTCGTCGGCGCCATGCAGCACGCTAGCAGCGCGTGCCGCGCCGGTGAGCGCTTCATCCAGCCATGGCCGGGCTAAGCCCGCCCGTCCGCGTCTCTTGCCAACTTGCGGTAGGGGCTGGGTCAGCCGGGGGTTGGCAACAAAGCCGTGGATGCACGACATGGCGCGGCGCGCGACGGGCCATTCGCGCAGTCAGGCGCAGATGTGAAGCGTCGGCTCAACCAATCCGGCACGGCGCCAGCCGCCCGATCGGGCCGCGCGGCTCTTCGAGCGTGAAAGCCGCAAATCCGCGCGGCACCGGGTCGTCCGGAACGAATACGCCGAGCGGCGTGACCTTGGCGTAGAATTGCTCCAATCGATCGGCGTCCTGACACTGGCTTACGAACAGCACCGGCTGCGGTGCGGCCGCCGTCAGCGGTCGGGTCAGATCGAAACCGGGCAGGTCTTCGGTGGTCGGCCACGCCACGATCTGCTCAGGCTGAGCGCGCCAGTAATAGAGCAGGGAAGCGACTTCGGCCCGGGTGTCGCTCGCAATGACCAGAATGCGGAGCTTGCGGGCAAGTTGCCCGACAGTGCGGCCATAGGCGTTCCAGCCGAGCGTGCGATAATACGGGTTGGGCTTCGCGAGAAACGGCAGGCGGATGCGGGTCGCGCACGCATCGGCGCCGATCAACGCGATCTGCGCCGCGATCCCCAGCGCGAGGCTGCCATACAACAGCAGGGACAAATTCCGGCGCGTCAGGATCGCAGCTGCGAGGACCGCTAGCGGCACGAAGGCGGCGGCGGCCCAGTTCGCATAGGCATGGACCAGGCTCGCCGTCACCACGACGACGGCGAGCGGCGGCAGCCCAAATGCCAGCAGGATGCGATCGGCCGGCAATAGTCGGTAGCGGTCGCTTTTGGCGCTGGCCTCGCCTCTGCCCGCTTGCCGGGAGAGGTCGGAATTCTCCCGGCAAGCGGGCAGAGCCAGCACGGCCTTGCTGACCGACGGGCCATTGCTCTCTCCCGCAAAGCGGGCGGCAAAAAGAACTGCCCTGCCATATGCGACAACCCCGCGACCCGATAGCGCGATCGCCACGCCGAACACCGCCGGTCCAAACACCGCAAACTGCGCCGCCAAGAATTCGAGCGGACGCATCACGCTGAGCGCGACCGGCTCGCCGATGACGTTACCGCCGGCATAGCGGAATGCGACAAAACCATTGGCCGCATTCCACAGAATATTCGGCGAGGCCACGATGACCGCCGACATCAGCGCGAGCCGGAGCTCGGCACTCGCCAGCAGCACACGCGCCTGCTTCTCAAATGCCGCCGCCAGAACGAGGGCCGGCAGGAAGTAGAGCATGGCGTATTTGCCTAGCAGTCCCGCTCCCATGGCGAGGCCGAGCACGACCGCCCAGCGCCAGTCTGCCTTTTTGAGCAGGCGCACATAGGCAAGCAGTGCCAGGGCCCAAAACAGCACGAGCGGCAGGTCGGTCGACACGATGCGTGCGGCGAACACCGAACCCGTCCCGAATGCAGCCAGCATTGCGGCCCAGAATGCCGTGCGCACGTCGTAGAGTGTGCGACCGATCGCGTAAGCGAGCAGACTGATTATCAGGCTCATGAGCGGCGCCGGGGCGCGGATGCATGCTTCCGACTGGCCGCAGAGATGCTCGGCCGCCGCGATGAGCCAGGCCAACAACGGCGGCTTGGAGAAATACCCCAATGCCAGCTCATGCGACCAGGACCAGTACTGCGCTTCGTCGAAGAACAGATCGACCGTAGA
>JASHRR010000075.1 GCA_030037185.1 Xanthobacteraceae bacterium
GCCCGATGCCCCGATGGCGCTGGCAGAAGTCTCGGTCGACGTGCCGCCAGCGGCCGCGGCGGAGCCCGAGCTCGTTGAAGTGTGGCGTCCGGGCGGCCGTGGCGAAGAGTGGCGCGGCCAGCGGCGCTCGCCCCAACGGCAACGCGCACGCCTAGCCGGCAATGCAACGGCGGAACGCGCTGTCACGGCGGAGGGCAAAGGCGACCCTGCCGTCGCGGCGGTCACATCTACCGCAAACAAGCTGCATCGTCGTCCTCGTAGTCCGGGGGGCGAATTGGGGGCCTTGCGCGACGAGGCAGGCGAGCGGCGCTCGAAAGATCATCGCGGCGATCATCGTTCTGAACGGCAAGGTGATCGCGCCGAGCGCGCACGCGGCGAGCGACCGCATTTCGTGAAAGCACGAAATGAGCATAAGGAGCGCCGCGACTACGCCCCGCATCGCGAGCGCGAGAAGCAGGCCGACCCGAACTCGCCGTTTGCCAAGCTCGCGGCCCTCAAGGCCCAGCTCGAAGCGAATGCCAAGGAGCGCCGCTGAGGCGGGTTGCATGGTGTCGGGCGACCGGCAGCGAATCGACCGATGGTTGTGGAACGCCCGCATCGTACGCACCCGCAGTGCGGCCGCGTCGCTGGTCAGTGCAGGGCATGTCCGGGTCAATGGCCTGCGGGTGGCGGCTCCGGGTCGCGATGTCAAATGTGGCGATGTGGTTACGGTCGCGCTGCACGGCGGCGTTCGGGTTTTGAAGGTCACCGGGATGGCGCTGCGGCGGGGCAATGCCGCAGCAGCGTCGCAGCTTTACGAAGATCCAGGCGATTCCTCGCGATGATGGCCGCGAGTGGAGCAATTGGCGACAAGAGAAAACAATTGATCTTATCCGCATTGTATCGGTATGGCATGGCGCAGGTTTGGGACGGGTCGCGCAAATTCCCCTCCCCACTCCTGGGATCACGGGCGTCCTGCGCCGGCGTTTCCCAGATGGAGGGGGACGGCACCCGCTGAGCAACAGCCGCGTCTTTCGGCCGGAGCCTGTCATGACCTATGTGGTCGTCGAAAACTGCATCAAGTGCAAGTACATGGACTGCGTCGAGGTTTGCCCCGTCGACTGTTTCTACGAAGGCGCCAACATGCTCGTCATTCATCCGGACGAATGCATTGATTGTGGTGTGTGCGAGCCTGAATGTCCGGCCGAGGCCATCAAGCCGGACACCGAGCCCGGGCTTGAGAAATGGCTGGAGGTGAATGCCGAGTATTCAAGGTCCTGGCCCAATATCACGGTCAAGCGTGAAGGGCCGGCGGACGGCAAGGAATGGGATGGCGTCAATGGCAAGCTGAAGTACTTTGACCCGGAGCCGGGTACCGGGGACTAGTCGTGTGCGGTATTTTGCATCACGTCCTAGGAAGATTAACGCATTTTGGCGTTTTATTGGGATCCGAGCAGCTCAATCGACACTTTTACGCCCTGCAAAGCTTTGATTTCTGCCGATAACGTGATATATACACCTGAACGAATAAAAATATGCTTCGACGCTCCCTTCGGGAGCGTATTTTTTCGAAGCTTCCCCGGGGAACCGTCAAACAGGGGCGTGTAATCCACGCAATCGGCAGTGGCAGGCAAGACGCGTCATAGTTCCAAGACGAAGAAGACCCTCAAGCCCTCCTCGGCGAGCCGGCGCAGGGCAACGCAAGCTTCTCGGGGCGCGGGCCGCCGGGGAGCATCTGCGGCCAAATCTGCCGGTCATGACAGGCCAAAGGGTCAAGGAGTTAACCAGGGAATGACCTCTAAAAAGGCGACCCAGCGACAGGGGTTCAAGACCAACGAGTTCATCGTTTATCCGGCGCACGGCGTCGGACAGATTGTGGCCATTGAAGAGCAAGAAGTGGCAGGGTGCAAGCTGGAGTTGTTCGTTATCAACTTCGTGAAGGATAAGATGACGCTGCGGGTTCCTACCGCGAAAATCGCCGCGGTGGGCATGCGCAAGCTTGCGGAGCCGCCAATTGTGAAACGCGCTCTGGACACGTTGAAGGGGCGCGCTCGGATCAAGCGCACAATGTGGTCGCGTCGCGCGCAGGAATATGAGGCAAAAATCAATTCCGGCAATATCGTATCGATTTCTGAGGTGGTTCGCGACCTGTTCCGGTCCGATACGCAGCCTGAGCAGTCGTATAGCGAGCGCCAGCTTTATGAGGCGGCGCTTGACCGGCTGGCGCGCGAGATTTCGGCGGTGCAGCGGGTGACCGAAACGGAGGCCATCAAGGAAATCGAAGCCGCCCTCGCCAAGGGGCCGCGCCGCGGCAAGACCCCGGAGGGTGACGATGCCGTGATCGAGGACGAGGCGGCCTGAAGCCCGACCGCAAATTCTGTCCCCCGTTTTGAAAAGGCCCCATCAGGGGCCTTTTCCACGTCTGCCGCACGGTCGCCAGCCGTGCCGAGGGCGTCTCAAATTGCTGCCGGCGCCGAACGGTCCGCAGCGCGATCACCTGACGCCCCGAAGGGGAGAGGCGAAAACCTTCCGCTTCAGTCGGGGTTACTCAACGATGATCTTAACGAGATCGCCGCTTTTCACTTCGTCATCGGGCTCGAGCCCGTTCAAGACTCGAAATCGCTCAACCGGATGATCGAGAGGGAGCGCCATCCGGGTGGAAAGCGATTCCGCCGTGTCGCCGGGCTGCACTTTCACAATCTTCAGGCGCAACGGCTTGGTTGATCTTTCTTGCGGCAACAGGCGGCGGAAGGTCTGGATCGACTCTCGAAACGCGCGGTCATTCTCAGGCGTGCGGTTCTTGGCGGCGAAGATGAAGCGGTAGACCTCGCCGCCGAACCGGACAACATAGAGCCGGAACGCCCACTGGTTGCCGATCGCGGTTGCTGTCGCGGCCGGGACGCCGTTGACGGAGAGTTCCTCCACCGAGCCGTTCTCGATGTTCTCAATCCAGCCCGAGTTGAGATACTCGATCAGCGACTGTTCGGGCGGGACTTTGACGACGTCTAGGCGCAACGCCTGATCGCCGCCCTCCTTCGCGCCGAGCACTGCCTGGGGGGTATTGTCGAGCACGAAGTTTTCGGGCGCCATGAAGCTGAAGCCGAGCTTGGGATGGAGGAAATGCCGGCCGCGTACGAAACCGTCGGCCGGGTCCTCGCCGTAAGTCATGCCGTCGATGCTCGCCAGGTAGGCTGCCTTGTCGCGCTGCGCTCGACCGCCGGAGAACTGGTGGGCGCTGTCCTCAGCATTCTTGACCCGTTCCGGCGTCGCCGGGTGGGAGGACAGGAACTCGAGTGAGCGGGCTTCGGCGGCGTGGCCGATCGCCCGCAACTCTGCGTTGCGGCCCATGGCCGTGAGCAGTCGGGAGGCGCCCAGGGGGTCGAAGCCGGCGCGCGCCGCAATGCCCACGCCGATGGCGTCGGCTTCCAATTCCTGCGAACGGGAAAAGCTCGCCAGCGCGATTTTCGAGCGCGCAAGCGCCATCGCGCCCACCTGGGGATCGCCCAACAGATCATTGGCGCTGCTGATTAGCTCAGTCTTGCGTGCCTGCTCTTCCCGAGTGGCTGCATGGCGCGCGATGACGTGGGCCATTTCATGTGCCATCACCGACGCGAACTCGGCGCTGTCGTTGGCAAGGCCGAGCAGTCCTCTGGTGACATAAAGTTGCCCGTTCGGGAGGGCGAAGGCATTGACGGCAGGCGAGTTTAGGATGGTGACCTTATAGGAGAGGTCGGGCCTCTCCGAGGCCGCAACCAGCCGGCCAACGATAGTGGTGAGCTTGGCGTGCAGCCTGGGGTCCTCGTAGGCGCCGCCGTAAGCTGAAAGAACGCGCTGATGCTCTCGAACGCTGGGAGAACTCGCTTCGGCGTTTTTGGGCAGGTCGGGCAGCAGAATCTGGCGCCCTGTCGGACTTGTAGAACATGCCGCGACGGCAAGCGCGATTGCGGCCGCGGCGGTGCATCCTGCCGCCCGCCTCCACCGCTTGTGATCGCTTGCCATCCTCAAGGCGACACCTCGCCGCGAACCATTGCGAATCGTTCTTGTTCCGCAGGAACGTCCGTCCAGCCGCCCGGTTGGTTTACCACGTGACAAGGGGCGCCCCAAAGGGCAAACCCGGCATTTCTCGCATCCCGTTCGGCGTTGCGTAAGTAGATACGATGGCCAGTCGCCGCCAATTCGTGTCGCGCCGGGGTCGGTAGCACTTGCGGCGCGGCCTTGGCGGCGAGCGGTGACCCTACGCCCTCATCACGCGGTTCGATCGCGGCCAGGCGAACTCCCCGGCCGTCGGCAGGGAGGAACGATCTTCCGTCGATGACGCTCGCAACTTCGCCCGAGGCCCCGTGTGCGACGGCCAGGGGAATTGTTGAAAGCACGGAGCGTTCGAGGTCCATCCATCCGATCTTCGTGTGACGTGTTTCACGTAACAGGGTGGCGGATACCAAGGTGACGGTCGTTCGCGGCGACGATATCCGCCCCCGCCGGTTTGGTCGCTCCGTGGCGACGCTTGCTCTTTGCCGTGAGGTAACCGTTCGCAGAAACGACCTCTTCGTCGCAGTGCAGATATTGATTTCCCCCGCATTCCGACAGAATAAGGCCATAAGATCATGGCAAAATTGGGTCACATAATGCGGCAATGCTCTTCAGGTCGCGTCGTGCACTGCAACAAGCGTTGCCCGCAGCGGAACTCAAAAGCAGCAATAGGAAAAGCTGCGCTGGCGCATCCCGTGAATATTTTCGAACTGAAATTAGTCAATGGACGCAAGTATCGGATCGCAACGAGCGCCGGACGCGCGCCGACAACGTGAGGGCCTTGTAGCCGATTCCACCGGCATGGCACCGCCCGGGCTCAGTCCCGGCCCATCGGCAGTTTCCTGTTCGCTTGTTGGCCCGAGGTTGGCACATTTTTGTCGTAATCCGAAATCGCCTCATTCGAAGTTTCACCACAATGGCGCGCGCGGCCGGCGACGAAATCTTTACCGATAGTCGCACCGCGTCATGGCGATAAATCGAATCCCCGTGTGCGCATCGCCGGCCTGCGCGCGCCCGGCCAAAGCGTCACTTCGACGCTTCAGGCCCTTTCAAAATGCAGGATCTTAAAATAGACATTCTGCACACCGGTCCCGTAGCTCAGCCGGATAGAGCAGCGGTTTCCTAAACCGAAGGTCA
>JASHRR010000641.1 GCA_030037185.1 Xanthobacteraceae bacterium
CTCTACGGCGCGGCTAACGCCTACGCCATGCTGATGGCTGGCTTCACCACCGTGCAAAGCATCGGTGCGCCGAGCGACGTGCCGCTGCGGGACGCGATCGCCAGCGGGCGGCTTCCCGGGCCTCGCCTGCGGACCGCGATCAACCCGCTCAGGGACACCAGTCTGACCCTCGATCAGGTGCGGGCGCATGTCCGCAAGGTGGTGGCCGACGGTGCCGACGTGGTCAAGATTTTTGCGTCGAAGAGTATTCGGGAGGGCGGCGGCCAGACGCTGAGCGATGACCAGATCAACGCCGCCTGCGGCGAGGCCAAGGCGCTCGGCAAGCGGGTCTGGGTGCATGCGCATGCAGCCTCTGCGGTGCGGGCCGCGGCGCTCGCCGGCTGCACCACTGTCACCCACGGCTCGCAGATCACAGACGCCGAAGCCGACCTGATGGCGGCGCGCGGAATCTATTTCGAGCCGCAGACCGGCCTTCTCCTCCAGAACTACCTCGACAACAAGGCGCGCTACTTTGGCATCGGCAACTACGATGAAGCCGGCTTCAAATTCATGGCGGACGGCATTGCGCTCAACGACGCCATGTTCAAAATGGCGATGCGCCACAAGGGCCTGAAGATCACCATGGGAACCGACGCAGTGGCCGGCGCCCATGGGCGCAACGCCGAGGAGATCATCCATCGCGTCCAGGTAGACGGTCAAGGAGCCATGGATGCCATCGTGGCGGCGACCTCGCTCAATGCCGAGGCGCTCGGGCTTCAGGGCATGATCGGCACGCTCGCGCCCGGCATGCAAGCGGACCTGATTGCGGTCGACGGCGACCCGTTAAGCGACATCACCGCGCTGCGGCGGGTGGTATTCGTGATGAAGGGCGGCACCGTCTACCGCAACACGGCAAGCCGGTGAGTTGGAAGCTGATCTGATGCGTGGCCAAGCCGCCCTATGGGCGATTGCTGCCCTCGCGCTGGTGGTGCCGGCCGCGCGCGCCACGGCCGAGCCGCCCATCTCCATCCGGGCGGGCACGCTTATCGACGGCAAAGGCGGTGTGCAACGCAATGCCGCCATCGGCATCGACGGATCGCGGATCGTCGGGCTCGCCGACGCCGCCGCGCAGACCGTGACCTATGATCTCTCCCGGTTCACGGTCCTGCCCGGTTTGGTCGACACCCACGTCCACATCGGCGCTCATTTCGGCAAGGACGGCCGCGCCTCCAATGCGGGCGAAACGTCGGCCGAGGCGGTTCTGGCCGCCGCCGGTAACGCCTACGCCATGCTGATGGCAGGCTTCACCACGGTGCAGAGCATCGGCCAACCGATCGACGTGCCGTTACGCGACGCCATCGCGCGCGGTGATGTTGCCGGGCCGCGGCTGCTGACCTCGGTCCATCAGCTCACGGATAGCAGGCTGACGCTCGACGAGGTGCGGCAGTTCGTACGCAAATCGATCGCGGATGGCGCCGATGTGATCAAAATCTTCGCCTCCAAGAGCATACGCGAGGGCGGCGGGCAGACGCTGAGCGACGCACAGATCACCGCTGCCTGCGGCGAAGCGAAGACAATGGGCAAGCGTGTCTGGGTGCATGCCCACGCAGCCTCCGCGGTCCGCGCCGCGGCGCTGGCGGGCTGCACCACAGTGGCCCACGGCTCGCAGATTACCGACGCCGAGGCGGACCTGATGGCAGCGCGGGGCACTTATTTCGAGCCCAATATCGGCCTGGTGTCGCAGAACTACCTCGAGAACCGCTGGCGCTACGTCGGCATCGGCAACTATGACGAAGCCGGCTTCAAGTTCACTGAAGACGGCATCCCGCTCAAGCTCGCCATGTTCAAGATGGCGATCCGCCACCACGACCTCAAAATCCTGATGGGAACCGACGCGGTGGCCGGCGCCCACGGTCAGAACGCCCGCGAGACGGTCTACCGTGTCCAGGTCGCCGGCCAACCGGCGATGGACGCGATCACCGCCGTGACCTCGCTCAATGCCGGGGCGCTGGGCCTCGGCGACCGCATCGGCACGCTGGCGCCCGGCATGGAGGCGGACCTGATCGCGGTCGATGGCAACCCGCTCAGCGACATAACTGCGCTGCAGCGGGTCGTCTTCGTAATGAAAGGCGGCACGGTCTACCGCAACGTGGCGGGCCAGTGAATGGTGGCCTGTGGCCGCAACAGTTATTTACCCACCACTTCGAGGATTGCGTGGATCAGCAGGCGGCTCCTCAGCACGCAGGTTTCGTTATCAAATCCAAGCCTGGTACAAACGTCCATGTATGCGACCCACTGATTTCGGCATTCTCCGATCAGCGCGAAGTCGGAGTCCCGCGAGCCTTTTGCAAAGCCGGCGTTCTTGGCTTTCGAATACAGGCACTCGCGATAACGGTCTTCGGCGCGGATGGTGTCATTGGACGCTTGACTTTCCGCCGGCGAGAGCGGGGTCAATAAGTTCAGCGCAACCGATGCCAATGCCAACACAGGCGCGAGTGCTCGCCGTGCCGGGAATGATGTCGATTGCGCGTTCATTCAGGATCGCCGTCCCTGCCCCTCCATCAGCCCACGTCAGATCTCCGGTTTGACACCGATTCGGGGCCACTGCTCAGTTCCGCTCAATGGCAAAACGCCGTTGAAGCGGTGAGCACCACGGGGTCCGGCGCGGCCAGAGCGCCGGCGAACTCTACTCGTGGTCATCGGGTCGGTGTCGGCGCTCGCGATATTCGTGCTCATGATGAGCATGCGCGTGACCATGGGAATGCCCGTGGTCGTGCGCGTGGTCACGGTGATGCAGCCTCTGGCGGGGACGCGGCCCGCGCGGGTCCTCGCTGAAGACAAGCGATTTGATCGTGACCGGCACGGTATTCGACGGCATACGGATGCGGCCGAGGTCTATATAGTCGAAGTCCATCAGCAGGACACCGTCGATGACCAGAATCTCGCTCTTAACGTCGAACTCTTCGCGCAGGAGGGCGCCCACGGTCTGCGCCACGTCGCCATCCAGCATGATGTAGATCGGCTGACGCTTGGCGATACGGTCGGCGAGGCCGCGGCGGATGCCGTCGGCGAAGGAGGCGAGGCGCTGATAAGACGGTACGCCTTGCCAGCGCAGCGCCAGCGCGACTTCGCGATCGGCGTCAACGTCGAATGTGATGAGGTGGCGACCGATCGCTGCCGCCACGGCATCGGCATCGATGGCGTCACTGGACGCATAATCCGGCTGCAGCACCTGGAGATTGCGTCGCGGCAACAGGATGCCGGGCGCCGAGATGTAGCTGGTATTGCCGGACAACTGCACCGAGTATTCGGATGCGCCGAGCGCGGTCGCGCGGATGCATTCGCCGGCCGGCAGAAGCGGCCAGGCAAGCGCACCCGTATCGATGCGCCGGCGGATGGCGTGGCCGAGCCTTCTCCCAAGGTCGCCGAAATCGCGGTCCTCGCGGCCATAGACGTACTCGCCGACGCCGCCCGAGAACATGATCCCGTCGATTGCGCCGAACTCCACAATCGGGTCGGTGAGGTAGAGGTCCGCGATATCGCGCGGCAGCGGCCGCGCGGTGAGCGCGCCAACCAGGGTGTCGGCCATCCCGTCAGCGACTTTGTCGAGAGCGGCCGCTCCGGCCACCTCGCCACGACTCCATGCAAAGCCGGCACGCTTGGCGTGGTATTTCCCGGCCGGATCGAGGCGGACGATGACACCATCTGGGTCGACGACCTGCAGCCGCCCGCCGATATGCACGGCCGCGGTCGCGACAACCTTGCCGCGCTCCACCACGGCAAGCTTGGTGGTGCCGCCGCCGATATCGATATTGAGGATGCGCTTGCGCTCAGCGCTCGATGCGGTAGCGGCGCCGGAGCCGTAGGCGGCGAGCATCGATTCCATGTGATGGCCGGCGGTAGCGCAGACGAAATCGCCGCCCTTTTCGGCCAGGATGCCGGCGATCGCCTTGGCGTTCTCGCGCCGCAGCGCTTCGCCGGTGAGAATGACGGCGCCGGTGTCGATCCTGGCTGGATCGACGCCGGCATCATTATAGGCATCGTCGATGATGGCGCCGAGCTTTGCCTCATCGATGTAGTCCTCGCTGCGGTAGGGGGTGAGGGCGACGGCGGACTGGAACAAGGTTTCGCGTGACACCACGAAGTAACGGCTCGACAGGTCCTCGCCGAGGCGGCGCAGATTGACCTGCGAAAAGATGACCTGCGTTCCAGAGGAGCCGATATCGATGCCGACGGTCATCAGCGAAACGTGGTCGGCAATCCAGATCGGATTTTGCTCCAATGGCGCGTCATCGGGAAAATCGTGGTCATGGTCCGCATAGCCGTCGTGAGTGTGCTCAAGGTCGAGGCCGTAGACGTGATCGGCGAGGGTATGGCTGCTTTTCGCTTTGGGCTCCTCGGCATCGGTCATCAGCAAAACTCCAATTCAGCGCTTGCCACAGCAGGCACTCTGCACTTATTCATTAAACCTCATACCAACGGGAGGCTTCCATGGATCGTACCGCCCTGCGCATCGCTGCCGCGTCGCTCGCCCTCGCCCCGACCGTGGCGTTCGCCCATCCCGGCCATGACGGCGCAAGTCTCGCCAGTGGCTTCCTGCATCCGCTGGGCGGTGTCGACCATATCATAGCGATGGTGGCGGTTGGGCTGTTGGCGGCTCGCCTCGGAGGCCGGGCGGTGTGGCTGGTGCCGGCGAGCTTTGTCGCCACCATGGCGGTCGCAGGCCTCGCCGGGATGATGGGCGCCGGGCTGCCTTACGTCGAAACCGGCATTGCCCTTTCGGTTGTGGTGCTGGCCGCGGTCGCGGTTATTGGCACGGCGATGCCGGTTGCGGTCGCCATGGGGCTGGTGGCGTTCTTTGCGGTCTTCCACGGCTATGCGCATGGCGCCGAGATGCCCGAGACGATGTCGGGCCTCGCCTATGGGGCGGGCTTCGTGTCGGCAACGGTGCTGTTGCATGGCGTTGGTGTTGCGCTCGGCCTGATAATCGGCCAATTCGGTCGCAGCAACCTTCGCCCTGCGGGGTAACGCAGCGGCGCGATCAGAATAGCCCGGATCGAACCACCGCTCCGGGCTTCGGCCGCCCCGATGATGACCTCCCCATAATCCGGACGCGGACTCGGGTGCGAGGCCCTGCATGACGCCTCGCCGATGCCTAATGCTCACGCCACCGATCGCGCCGGCAGGGGCGGCAGATCGGCACGTTCCGCCTCATAAGCCGCATCCATCTTCGGCACCAGGCCATTCTTGGCGAGCGCTTCCGCGAAGGTCCGGCGGATTGCCGGCGTCTCATCTGCATAATCGATCTGGTCGCCGCCGATGCGGCGGCTGATCCAGGCCTTCGGCACGCCCTGGGCATTGCGGATCGACACCCCCTCGTGCTTGAAGGCGAGGTAGCGCGCCGGGGTCGTGCCGGTGTTGAAATGCTGGTGCAGCCACATGTTGGGCGGCACGATCAGCGAGCCGACGTGCCAGTCGTAGCGGCGCGGCGCATCACCCTCTGGCCACATCAGCGAATAGCCCTCGCCCGACAGAATGATCACGTGGGCGCCCGGCCCGTGGCAGTGCGCCTTCTTGTAGGTGCCGATCGGGAACTGGGAGATGTGGCTGTTCATCGAGCCCTTGGCCATGTTGAAGCGGATATGGCCGCCGCCGGCGCCGCGCTCCTTGGCCGAGATCAGCGGCAGGTTGACGGCATCGGCAACGAAATTGGTTTGCAACAGCAGGCCTTTCTGCTCGCCCTTGGCGCTGAAATAATCGGGCTCGCCGTTGAAGCGGCCGCGGAAGTCGTGCTTGGTGGCGAATATGAAGTCGAGGTCTTCGTAGAGATTGATCACGGGCGGCGCGTTGGTGACCGCCACATAGCGGGCGGGCTCGCGGCCGGAACCGTTGAAGTGCTGGTGCCACGTGTTGAGCGGAATCGCAAACAGCGCACCTGCCTTCCACTCGAAGGTGATGCGGCTGCCGGCATCGTTCCACACCGAGGTCGAGCCGCGGCCGTCGAGCACCAGGATCATTTCCTCGAACAGCTGGCGCTGCGGCGCGAGCTTGTCGCCGGGAGCGATCTCACACACATAGCAGTCGTTCGAGGTCCGCGATGCTTCGTGGTTGATGAAGACGCCCTTGCCGCTCCGCCGCGCCCACGGCCTCAACTCGACGGTGTGAAGGCTCGGCACATAGTGGGCGCTGATGATGTCGAGGCCTTCGGCGCGCACCCAGCGCGTATAGGGCGTATCCTTCTCGGTCGCGAACTTCTTGGCCAGCTCTTCCGAAACGACGGCGGTCTCTGCCATGTGGGCCTCCAGACGTGAATGCGACTCAGGGCTGAGTCGAAGGGCGGCCGCCATCGACAGCGCCGCGCGGCTGCCGCCAGTGATGATGCGGTTGGCAGCTCAACCCCATCCTACACCATTCTCCTTGACAAAGTCGCGCGCGCGGGTGGTATGGGGCGCAATTGAAATTGCAGTCTGTGCGCGCCGCCGGTCATCATCGTTTCGGCGATGAGGCCGGACGGCTTGCAACCTTCGGCGGACCTTCGGTGTTCCCACTTTCGGGTTGCAGCTTCGGCGGACAGGCAGGAATCGCCGGCCATCCCTCATGTTGCGGACGATCAACCACGTGAACCTTGCCGATCGAGCTGCCATCGCCGTGCTGCGGGCCGTGCCGGCGGCCTCGCGCGGCATCATTCCCGACCATCAGCCGTGTCTGACGCACAGCGACGGCCGGCGAGCCTCGACGGAGGGACCGACATTCGATCTCGACCGCAATGGCGCACTCTCGAATTCCCTCCACGGCGTGTGAAACAGGCAGATGCCGGACGTGGCACCCGAACAGGCCTTGCTCGGCGACATCGGCGGAACGAACGCACGGTTTGCCGTGCTGACCGGGAACACCCTCGGCCCGATCACCCACCTGCCGGTGTCTCACCATCGATCCCTGGTCGATGCGATCGGCAGTTTCCTTGGCAGCCGCCAAGATGGCAACACCATCGCCGTCGCGGTTCTTGGCGTGGCGGCTCCGGTCGAAGGCGGGCGTAGCGTTCTCGTCAACAGCGGATGGGTCGTCGACGTCGACGAACTGCGAGCCGCGTTCGGATTCAAATCGATCAGCGCTGTTAACGACTTCGAAGCGCTCGCCTCCGCTTTGCCCTATTTGAGCGGACGCGACGTGAAACTGCTTGCCGCCGGCAAGCCGCTGGTACGAGAGTCGATGGCGGTGATCGGACCCGGTACCGGATTGGGCATGGCCGGAGTTGTCTACCGGGGGGGCCGGGTGACGATCATCCCTACCGAGGGCGGGCACACCACGTTGCCCGGCACAACGCCCCGCCAGGACGCCGTGATTGCGCATCTGCGCGAAAAATTTGGCCATGTCTCGGCCGAACGTGCGCTGTCGGGGCCAGGACTCGAGAACCTCCACGCGGCCATCGCGGCGATTGACGGCATTGCCGTTTCGAGCAGGACCGCCGCGCAGATTACCTGCGAGGCCAGCGATCGCAGCTGCCCGGTGAGCGTGGCGGCAGTCGATATGTTTTGTGCCATGCTGGGCACGGTCGCGGGCGATCTTGCACTGATGTTTCGCGCGCGCGGCGGTGTCTTTATTGCGGGCGGCATTGCGCCGCGCGTCGTTGACCTGCTGGCGCGATCAGAATTCCATGCCCGCTTCGTTGCCAAGGGGCGCTTCCAGCCGTACCTGGAGCGCGTGCCGGTCGCCGTCATCGTCAACCCCGACGCGACGTTTCTTGGGCTCAAATCGCTTGCCCAAGCTCAATCCTGACAATGACGTGTCGTCACCTTCGCGCCGAGCCTGGTAATCGAAATATCGAGTTCAGCCGAGAACTGCGGGCGGGGGTCCTGCCTGGCGCCAAGTTCCCGACCTTGTCAATGAGCGTTCTCGGCGCCCGGCCCACAAGGCTTCGTCACCGTTAGGGGTTGGGCAGGCAAGCTATCAGGGATAAGCTGCCGTGCATCCCGGTAGCGCGTGACGGGTCAATCTGGCACCGATCGCCGAACTTGCGGTTGGAAGGTGAACGTCGTCTCCTTTCAGCCTTGGATCCGTTGATGAGTGACAAGCCCCACCACAACACTATGGCCTCGTGGCTCGGTCCAGCCTATGTTCGTTGTGATGATCGGCTGAACGAACATTGAAGGATCGGCATGCTGTTACGATCGCTCGGCATCGTGTTTTGCACTCTGGTTTTCGCCGCGCCTGCCAGTGCGGCGAAATGCGGTGGCGACTTCAACGGTTTCCTAACCGCGATGGGGCGCGAAGCCGCGGCCGCCGGCATCTCGCAGTCAGTGGTCAATAGCGCGTTTGCCGGTCTCACGCCCGACGGCGCGGTGCTTGCGTTCGACCGCCGCCAGCGCGGCACCTTCCGCAAGAGCTTCGAGGAATACGCCGCGACCCGCGTCATCCCGGCTCGCATCAAACGCGCCAAACAACTGATGCAGCGCCACTCTGCCCTGCTCGCGCGCATCGAGGCCCAGTTCGGCGTGCCGGCGACGCTGCTGATGGCGATCTGGACGCTCGAAAGCGACAACGGCACCGGCGACATGGGCAAGCTGCCGGTGATCCGCACGCTCGCCACCCTGGCACACGATTGCCGCCGCAGCGAGCTATTCCAGGCGGAGCTTCTCGCCGCCCTGCAGATCGTCCAGCGCGGCGATCTTCGCCTGGGAGACTTGATCGGCGCCTACGCGGGCGAGATCGGCCAGACCCAGTTTCTGCCATCCTCATACGTCAAATATGGCGTCGACTATGATGGCAACGGACGCGTTGATCTCCGCCACAGCGTGCCCGACGTACTTGCCTCCACCGCCAACCTTCTCAAAACCAACGGCTGGCGCGCCGGTGCCCCGTTCGGCGAGGGCACCGCAAATTTCGAGGTCATGAGCGAGTGGAACCGGTCGGTGATATATCGCAAAGCCCTGGTTCTGTTTGCTGAGCGGCTTAGCCAACCGTAAAGGCGCATGGATTGAGTCCGCGATCGAAGAATCGAGCCTCGGGGGCGAATGCCGGTTGCCGATAACGGGTCTCAACCAAAGGCAGAGCACGGCGTCAACTGCTGGGCGCCTGTCCGGCGCGAGGAGTGGATCGCGACATCGACCCGGGGCTGGCCGAATTGCGCGCAGGGGCTTCGGCTCAGCTGAAAACGCCACAAGTCCGCAGGCCAAGCGCCGGTGCGGTCCGCCCGTTGGATCGGCACCTCTGGCGTTGAGCCAGGAAAACTCCATGCGGAGCCCATGCGTGGATGGCCGTAGTCCATCTAACCTGATGGGGCGCGCTGCAAGGTTTGCCGGGGCGAACGCCGAACCGCTCCTTCATTTCCGGTGCCAACCTCACACGCCTGACCTTCGCCTGTCTCGTGGCCGGTCCGATTGAACCCCCGGCAGGGCCTCAGCGATATCGCTCACCGCCGCGAGAACGCGGAGGGTGAACTCCGTGCCATGCTGGTGCGTTGCGGGAAGGTCATCGTTGGCGGCTCGGGCTCACCAATTCGAGGCGTTTGCATGTCGAGGCGGGTTTCGGTTCCGCTTGACGCTGTGTTGCTTGGGTTTGTGGAGCGTGCGGCGGAGCGGGAATCGCGCACGGTGGCGGGTCAGATCCGCCACTTCATTATTGAGGCGATGAGGGATGCCGGCAGCCCGGCGGCCGGGCTGGAACCGTGGCCTCCACCTTTGGCGGTTGTGAGCCGCGAGCATCTTTCCGACATCAAGGCGCGTGTGAACGACATGGAGGTCGAGCAGGACAAGCTGGAGGCCGCGGAGCACAACAATCATCTCGGCCTCATGCCGCACGAGGCAGTGCGGCTCCGATATCTTCGCGACTCGATCAAGAGCCTGCGGAGCCACATTGCGGCGATTGAGCGTTTAACCGACACCAACAACCTGACCTGAAGCCCGCGCACCCGATGATCTGAAACACGCAGCCAGAAGCGATCGATGTTGCTGCCGATACGAGGGGCCGCGCAGCTTGCGGACGCGAATCACTGCGCCAGGCCGCCCTTCCATGGCGGCGGCTCGCTGCAACGCCGACGGGCAGCGCCGGCTCTGCGGTTCGAGGGCTAGCAGCACGGATCCTCGCGTCGTCGCGGCAGGATCGGGCTAAGCGCGCCGCTGAATTCGTGTTCCGACGGCGGTTTTGACACATATCTGTTGATGCTGATGGCGACCCAATCCGAACGAAGATCAACGTGCCGCTCGATGTCTTCCAGCTCCTCGATCGTGAAGGTCGCCGGTGACGAACCGTTTCGGTAGGTGACCTCAACCGTCCAGCCGTTCAGCTCGCTGTAATTCATGATTTCCCTTTTGCTTCGACGGCCGATGTGCCGCGATGACTCATCGCCATCGGCCGGGCGTGAGGCGCGGTGGCAAAGCATCGCGCGCATTTGTTGTCGGTCGGAGTGTCGACGAGTTCGACAAACAAATTACTTGTCTGGTTGTGGCGGCAACTTCTGCCAAATGGGCGAGTATGGCCGAAACTGCAAAATGGGAACCGGCGGTTCGATCAATCCGGCGGTCGCCGCGAGCGCCGTGCCTGAGCTCGAGCGTGAATGAAGCATCGCCCCGTCGATAGCGTCGATGCGCGATTCGAGCAAGGCCACACGGCAACTTATTTATCTGTGCTGCTGTGAGGGAGACACACCAGCCTCGCCGAAGCAGCCGGCGGTTCGCCAAGTAACGATCATCAGGACAAATGCTGTCTCGGCGTGAGATGATCGCCGGTCGCTGACTGCCGCGGTCGCGCTGGCGCCCAGTTGGTGCTGGCCGAAGCCGCCGGGGCGGCTGCACCGACGGGTTCCGTTCAGCCGTCATCCGCACAGGCACGCGAGAGGCCGGCCTTCTCCCAGCCCCTTGAGCTGCTGGCCGAGCTTTCCGCTTTCATGCGAGTAAGTCGCACTCCTGCAATTTTCGCAAGGCTGCCGGTCCGCTACGTCTGCTTTACGGCTTGTTGTTGCCAAGAATTCATCTGTTGTGGCGTTCGCAATCGGCGCCCTCAAACGGCAAAGCGCGATCGTGCGCGACATCATCGGGCCGCTCGACCCGATGCAGGTCGGGAAATCGCCACGCCCACAAGCCGACGATCCCAAGCACCGCCGCCCCACCCAGCACGGCGGAGCCGACGGGCCCGAACCAGGCCGCGGTTACACCGGATTCGAACGTGCCGAGCTGCCCGGCGCAGTTCACAAACAGCGTATTGATCGCGAAGACGCGGCCGCGCATGCCGTCGGGGGTGGCGAATTGGATCAACGACTGACGGATGACGGTGCTCAGCATGTCAGCTGCTCCGATCAGGAACAGCAGCGCAATCGCGAGCCTCCAGTGCTCGGATAATCCGAACGCGATGGTAGCGCAGCCATACGCTGCCACCGCTCCCAACATGATCCGGCCGCTGGCACGGGTGAGCGGCAGGCGCGCCAGGATCATCGCCACGATGACTGCACCGGCAGCCGGTGCGCCGCGCAGAGCGCCGAATCCCCACGAACTGACATCGAAGATATCGCGCGCGAAGATGGGCAACAGCGCCGTGACTCCGCCAAACAGTGTCGCCGCCAGGTCAAGCGACATTGCGCCCAGCAGGACCGGCCGCGCCCAAACGAAACGAAGGCCCGCGATCAGCGTCATCCAGGTAACTTTCGGGCGTTCGGCCGTTGTTGGCTCGATCGGCAGGAGCAGGCTTGCGCTAACGGCAACGGCGATCAGGAACGCACAAACTCCAAAAGCCGGGCCGGGGCCGAAGGCATAGAGGCCGCCACCCAGAATGGGACCGATCAGCTGAGACATCTTGCCGGCCGATGCATGCGCGGACACGGCCCGCATCAGCAATGTGCGCGGCACCGTGGTGGCGAGCAGCGATTGGAGCGTCGGGCCTTCGAACGTCCGGGCAAGCGCATTGACAAGCAGCAGGGCAAAAACCAGCGGAACGGAGCGGTCGAAAAGGATTGCTAGCGCGAGGAGTCCGAGGGAAACGCTCACCTGCGCCACATAGCAGCAGGTCAGGACCAGGCGGCGGCTGTAGTGGTCCACCACCTGCCCGGCGAACAGCGTGGCGCACAAGGGCGGAACGAATTGCACGAGCCCGATCAACCCCAAAGCCAGCGCACTGCCGGTCATATCGTAGACCATCCAGCCGACCGCGGCAGCTTGCATCTGATTGGCGGTATTGGCAGCGGCCCGCGTCGTGAACAGGAGTCGAAAGGAGCGATGGCGAAACAGTGAGTCCTTGGATTTAATCGACACCGGAGGCTTGCTCGACACGTCGTGTGGCCCCGTCTGCTTTCACGGGTGAGTTTCGCAGGATAAACGGACGTGGCGCGGAGGCGAAGAAACGACGCGAATGACCATTTGTTATGATCCGGCCGTGCGTTGCAAGAGGTTTTCATCGATCTGTCGGCTTGCGGTCGGCATCAGTGTGCAGCATGTTGTGCTCTGCACCATCATCGATATCAGCAGGCCGGCGTCCGATTGCGGTCACGTTCGCGCCGGCAACACCCTCCATTTCGTTTCATCCCCTCGCAGCAGCGGGGAAACGGCACCGCTCTCCTGATCGGCGCAATTCCTTGTTGGTGCCGTGAGGCCCTCCCTTCGTCCCGGCCTGCACGTTTGTGAAGGGCATCGCGCGGCGGAACAATCAAGGCTGGCCGACCCGGTTTGCCTTTGCTCCAGCGCCAGCGTCTGCAGGCGGTCGCGGGCACGGTGCCGCCAGATTGGCAAAGACGACGTTGCGCTACGTGTTGAGAACCGACCGATCCGGGCGAGCTTATTTGCGCGCGGGATCGCCTGTTGGGGGGCAGCCGCTTGCTGGCGGCTTCGATCGACGGCTTGAGCCGGTGCCGCCAACTGTGAGGCCGGATCAGCGAGGCCGCCGGACGAACCGGACGCGCAGGTAGCGATTGGGGTGCGTCGATTTCTTGCTGATGTCTGCGGTCGAGATCTGCAGCAGTTCAAGCTAGGCGGCAGCGCCAGGGCCCAGAACGCTTGGCATGGACTTGGCGAAGGTTTGGTGCGCAGAAAGCCTCGCTGGCCAACCGCAATCCCACGCTCCGCCGGAGGGGCTCGAATCTGATCGGGCTGCCGGAGGAGCGCACCCGGTGCGGCGTCGTAAGGCGGCGCACCAGCACCGCCGCATCCATTCCATTGGTCAGGTTGGCATGGTCCGCTGTTGCTGAGACGGCGAGCTGACCTCATCAATTCGTCAGTCGCCGGGGTCGGGCGTTGGTATCGAGCTTGCTGTTATGGCGGCTGAGTGAATGGCTGCTCCCTCCTCAGGGCTCGGCCCGCCGCGTGGCCTCGAACAGGAACCATGTGCGCCGCTCGGCTTCATCGAGCCAGACTTCCAACAGGCTTGCGGTGGCAACATCGTCGTGCTCCTCGCAAAGGCCATGCGTCTCGCGCAGGTGTGCCGCCAGCTGTTTGTTGTCGTCGCGCAGTTCGGCGAGCATATCCATCGGCGTAACAAAGTCCGCATCGTTGTCCCCGACGCGTTGCAGGCGGCCGATATGGCTGATCGAGCGCAAGGTCGTGCCGCCGATCTTGCGAACACGTTCGGCGATCGCGTCGGTGGTGGCGAAGATCTGGTCGCCTTGCTCATCCAGAAGAAGATGATAGTCGCGAAAATGCGGACCGGACATGTGCCAATGAAAGTTCTTCGTCTTCACATACAGAGCGAACATGTCGGCGAGCAGGATATTCAGCGCGCCCGAAAGATCCCGCACGGCGTTCGGGTTCAGGTCAGTTGGCGTGTGCAGCGCAGCAGGCCGTGCTTTGGCTTCTCGAACGTTCATTTTTTATCTCCTTCGTTGTTGTTGATCCATCAGGCATCGGTGCGCAGTTGAGCTGCTGCAGGATGTGGCAAGCGATGGCTCCCGAGCTCCAATCGCGACGGCTCGTCGAAGAGGTGGGCGCTCATGTGACTTGCGTTCCATCTGAAATCGGTCGCTTTTTCCAAAGCAACTACGTACCTTGGCTGAGGTTCCAGACCACAGAGCGTTTGCACGGTTGATCCTCAGTCGATACCAGGGAGCAATACCTTTTCCGATCAATGGCTATTGACTTGACGGCTGCGCTGGCCTGCGCCGTTGCGTTGCATTCCGAGGTGCTTCGGACAGCGATTTGAGAGGTTTATATGCACCTTTTCGGACAACGACGCCATCGGCCGAAGCTCCGGCCTCCGTGGCCACCCCTGCGGAGCGCGGGCGTTCTGGTTGATGATCGTTCCTCGATGATGCTCGGAGCCGGCATCGCACTGCGTTCAGTTTTCGACACCATTAGTTTGGAGACGACCGCTTTGGCCGCTTAACCAGCGGGGCCAGGCCGGTCACCCCATCCAGAGCTTTTGCCGCCTGCAGCGCCAGACATTCAGCGAATTTGTTAGTTGTGCCATGTCACAATGGCGTCATCCCACCGCAACATCAAGCAGTTCCAATACTCTCGTAGGGGATGCCCTATATCAATTATTTTCCGGCAGACTTGAACAAATAGGAGAGAAAAATGAATTGCTTACGGTTCTCTCGCAAGCTGTTGGCGTCAATCCTGCTAGGGGGCACTTCTCTTGCGTTCGCATGCGCAAATGCGCAAGCGGCTGCGCCGGCGCAGGCGTCGTGCCATCTTCAGTCGGCGGGCAACAAGATCAAGCGAGTGGTTTATCTCCAATTTGATAACGTCCATCTGCGGCGCGACAATCCCAACGTGCCGTCGGACCTTGAGCAGATGCCACACTTACTCAACTTCCTGCTCGACAACGGTACAGTCAGCGGCAGTCATTTCACGCCGCTCATTTCCCACACCGCGCATGACATCGTGACGTCGCTGACCGGCGTCTATGGCGACCGGTTCGGCTGGGCGATCGCCAACAGTTACGGCTTTTTCCGCGCCAACGGATCCGTCGGCTTCCAGAGCTCGTTTCTGTACTGGACCGGGCAGTCCGCGGACGGCAATCCGCAGATGCTGAATGAGTTGGGCAAGATCGCGCCGGCCCCGTGGGTGCCCTGGACCCGGGCGGGCTGCGACGTCGGCGCGTTCTCGACCGCCAACATCGAGTTCGAAAGCATTCCCGCCGACGTTATCACCGTGTACGGCGCGGGTTCGCCGGAAGCAAACGAGGCCAATTCCAACTTCGACAAAGCGGTTGCCGACTTTGAAGGCATCTCCATCCACTGCGCCCAGAACAGCCCGCTATGCGCTGCGGCCGGC
>JASHRR010000642.1 GCA_030037185.1 Xanthobacteraceae bacterium
GTTTGATCCGATCGAATTCCTCATCTTGCCGCGCATCACCGCCCTCGTTTGTGCGCTGCCAATTCTGGCATTTCTTGGCATCATGGCCGCCCTCTATGGCGGCGGGCTGGTCGCCTGGTTCTATGGCGGAATGAGCCCTGAGGTATATCTCGCCCGCCTGCAGGAGGCGATCTCGATCACCCATTTCGAAGTCGGCATGATCAAGGCGCCGTTCATGGCGCTTGCGATCGGCATCGTCGCCTGTGGCGAAGGCTTGAAGGTGAAGGGAAGCGCCGAATCGCTCGGGACACAGACGACGACGTCGGTCGTCAAATCGATCTTCCTAGTGATCGTGCTCGACGGCATCTTTGCGATGTTCTTTGCCTCGATTGGAATGTGACAATGGACGCGCGGCCCGATCAAACGTTGATACGCGTTCGCGATCTGGTGGTCGGATTTGGATCGCAGATCGTTCTCGACCACCTCGATTTGGACGTCCGTCGGGGCGAAATCCTCGGCATTGTCGGCGCTTCCGGCAGCGGGAAATCAGTTCTGTTGCGGACCATCATCGGCCTCCTGCCAAAGCGAGAGGGCAGCATTGTTGTCGCACGATCGCTTTTCGGCGACGCCGCGTCGCCTTCCGATCGTGACGCCTCCTCGCCGGCGCGACGTTGGGGCATCTTGTTCCAGCAAGGCGCATTGTTCTCCTCCCTGACAGTGCGCCAGAACATTCAGTTTCCGTTGCGGGAAAACCTCGACCTTTCCGACCAACTGCTTGATGAACTGGCCACCGCCAAACTTGCAATGGTCGGATTGAGCATGCGGGACGGCGATAAGTATCCCTCCGAAATTTCGGGCGGAATGACGAAGCGCGCGGCGCTGGCGCGCGCACTCGCGCTCGATCCTGAACTTGTCTTTCTCGATGAGCCGACTTCCGGTCTTGATCCGATCGCCGCTGAGGATTTCGACGAGCTGATCACAACCTTGCAGCAAACGCTTGGCCTCACGGTCTTCATGGTCACCCATGATCTCGACAGCCTGAATACCGTCTGCGACCGCATCGCTGCGCTTGCCGACGGCAAGGTGGTGGCGCAAGGACCGATGTCGGCCATGCTCACCTGCGAACATCCTTGGGTGAAGTCGTACTTTCGCGGCAAACGCTCACGCGCGGTCGCATCCGCGCCAAACTGACGGGCATTTTGATGGAAACGCGCGCTCCCTACGCATTGATCGGCTTCTTCGTGCTCGCCATCGTCGGAGGCGTGTTCGGCTTCGTGTATTGGTTGCATAATACCGGCGGCCTTGGCGAGCGGACGATCTACCGCATTCGCTTCGAGAACACGGTGTCGGGCCTGCTGACAGGCGCCGCCGTCTTGTTCAACGGCATCCGGGTCGGCGAGGTCACAGCTCTCGACCTCGATCCTGGAAATCCTCGGCAAGTCACCGCAACGATCGCGGTCGTGTCGACGACGCCGGTGCGGACCGATACCCAGGCCGGTTTGGAGTACCAGGGCCTGACCGGAGTTCCGGTGGTTTCGTTGCTGGGCGGTACCTCCACGCTGCCACTGCTTTCGCCGTCGCCGACCGAGCCGCCCATCCTCGTTGCCGATCCCGCCGCAGGGCAAAGCATGACCGAGGCCGCGCGCCAAGCATTGCGCCGGATTGATTCTGTGCTGGCTGATAATTCCGACCCGCTGAAGAACGCGATTGCCAACCTCAATACTTTCACCGCAGCGCTCGCACGCAATTCCGATCGCGTCGACACGATTCTCGCCGGTCTCGAGCACGCGCTCGGCGGCGGGTCTGCGAAGACCGCCGTCCCAAAATACTACGACCTCGCAGCGCCGCGGAGCTTTCCGCCTTCCGATAAGGCGGCGAAGAGCCAATTGGTCGTGCTCGAGCCGACGGCGGTGGTTGCTCTCGACACCCAGAGGATCATCATTGACGCGGGGACAGGCGCGACCACGGGCACAGATAATGCGCAGTGGAGCGACACCATTCCGAAGTTGCTCCAAGCGAGGATTGTCCAGAGTTTCGAGAATTCGAACTATCTTGCCGCCGTCGCTCAGCCGATGGACGGCCTCACCGCCGACTATCAGCTCGCGATCGACATTCGCAGCTTCGAGGTTTCGGATAGGCCTGACTCGGCCAAGCGGCCAGCGACCGGGGCGATGGCCCACGTTGCATTTGCCGCAAAGATTCTCGGCGACAATGGACGTATCGTCGGCTCGCGGACATTCGATGCGGTCGTTCCGGCACCCGCCCTCGACGCGGCTGCTGCCGCAGCTGCCCTCGACAAGGCCTTCGTCAAGACGGTCACGGACCTTGTGGTATGGACCGCCGGCATCATTTAAACGGATAATCACGCCAAACGATGCATCGGATCCATCCGTGATGCGGGCTCGGCCGGCTGGGCGGTCGGCACGCCTGCGGCTCTTTCGCGACCACGGGGCGGGTTGTTACGCCAGGCTCAATGGTGGAGCCCGGGTTCGCCCAGCACCGCACGAATGCCCTGAAATAGCGTATCGCTCAGCAGCGGCTTTTCGATCACACGCACGCCCGCCGACGCCGCTCGATGCCGAATGGCGGCGGCGGGGTGGCTCGTAATCAGGATGGCTGGCATTCTGACATCGCGCTCGCGTAATCGGGCGAGGAGATCCAAGCCGTTCATCCCCGGCAAATGATAGTCGGCTACCAGGCAGCCGCTCTCGGGCATGTCCTTGTCGTCAAGCAGCTCCGCTCCCGTCGAGTACAGCCGCACTGAAAATCCCTCGATCTCCAGGGCAAATTTGAGGGAATTACGCACAGCAGGATCGTCATCGATCACCAGGATGACCGGCTTTACTTTGGCCAATTCGCGATGGTCCATTACATCTTATTTCTGTCGCCACGAGACGCGACCGCGGCAAGCTTCAAGAAGCCACAGATTCGCTCAGCTTGCCTTGACCGAGATCAAAGTGGCCGACCGGCAGCCTTCAGAGACATTCAACGGTTGGTGGCCGATTTCATCACCCCGACAACCAACGTCATGCGTACGAGTTCCGATAAGCTCGCTGCCTCCATCTTGGTCATGACGTTGGCCCGATAGATCTCGACGGTTCGTGGGCTGATGGCGAGATCAAAGGCAATAATCTTGTTCGGTTTGCCGGCGACCAGCCCCTCAAGGACCTCACGCTCGCGATTCGTCAACGTAGCGAGGCGGGCCTCCACCTCCGCGCGTTCCGCGTCACGGGCGGCGTTCTCATGGGAGCGGTTGAGCGCCGAGCGCACCGACCCGAGCAAAAGCTCATCCTCAAACGGTTTTTCAAGGAAGTCGACGGCGCCATTTTTCATGGCCTCGACGGCGAGGGGTACATCGCCGTGACCGGTAATGACAATGACGGGAATTCTGATCCGCATATCGCCCAGGCGCTGCAGCAGCTCGATCCCACTGATTCCCGGCATTCGCACATCGGTGATGATGCACCCGGATTCGACGGTCGGTAGCACGTCGAGGAACGCCGATGCGGAATCATAAGTTCGCGCCGTCACCCCTGAGGTCCGCAGCAAGAATTCGATCGACTGACGCACGGCCTCATCGTCATCGATCACGTGAACGACTACATCAGCCGCCATGGTGAACATCCTCCTCGCTCACGGCGCGAAGGCTAAAGCGAAAAATCGTGCCGCCCGCCGGGTTTGGTGAAACCCATATCCGACCGCCGTGAGATTCTACGATTGTCCGGGAGATCGACAATCCCACACCCAACCCTTGCGACTTTGTCGTAATGAAGGGCTGAAAAAGCTGGTCGGCGATCTCGGATGCGATGCCGGTTCCGGTATCCGCGATCTTGACGATCGCCATGGAATCCGCGCCGCGCTCGGTTCCGATTGTCAGATCCCGATGATCCGATTGTTCCATAGCTTCCATCGCATTGCGTACCAAATTCAACACCACCTGCTGAACTTGAACCTTGTCGGCGAGAACAGAATCGAGCGCTGGGTCGAACACGTAAGTCACCCGCACGCCGCGGTCCTTGGCACCGACCAACGCCAGTGCGCTCGCCTCCTCCAGAAGCCTCTTCAGGCTCTCGATCCTTCGCTCGGTCTCGCCGCGGGCCACAAAATCGCGCAACCGGCGAATGATCTGCCCTGCCCGCAACGACTGCTCAGCGGCCTTGTCCATGGCTTCACGGATCATGATAACCTGTCGGTCCGACATGTTCTCCAGTAATCGTCGCGATCCTTTCATGTAATTGGCTATCGCCGAGAGCGGCTGATTGAGCTCATGTGCAAGTGCAGAAGCCATTTCTCCAAGCGCGGTTAGCCGCGAGATGTGCACGAGCTCTGACTGCAACTCCTGGAGGCGGGCCTCGGCTTTCTGGCGTTCGGTCAAGTCGCGGACGAAACCGGTGAAGAAGCGCGTCCTGCCTGAGGTCATTTCGCCAATGGCAAGCTCCATCGGAAAAGTCGAGCCGTCTTTGCGCTCGCCCACCACCACTCGACCGATGCCAATGATACGCTTTTCGCCGGTTCGCAAGTAGCGTTCCACATAGGCGTCATGGTTCTCGCGATATGGCGACGGCATCATCATCTTGACATTCTTGCCGAGCACCTCGCCAGCGCTGTAGCCAAACAGGCGTTCGGCCGCGGCGCTGAACGAGCGCATCAGGCCGTGCTCGTCGATGACGATCATCGCGTCTGGCACTGTATCCAATATGGACTGCAGATGCGCCTCGCGAGCGGCGGCTTGGCGACGGGTCCATTGAAGTCGCTCGCCGAACCAGGCAATTCCGATACCGAGCGCCGCAAACGTCGCACCCCGCGAAACCTCCGCCAGAAACAAAGGAGAATCCGGATGTATCAGGTTCAAATACGCTCCCGTTCCGTAGAAATGCAGGACGAGGCTCAGTACCGTGGCAAGCAGGCCAGGCCACATCCCGCCGAGGACGCCGGCGACGAGAATCGGCGGCACCAGAAAGAGATAGAGAACCTGGTTGCCGAGCGTCGGCGCCAGCGACTGGACGAGGAAGCCAGT
The DNA here is from genome assembly GCA_030037185.1 of Xanthobacteraceae bacterium. The sequence continues at coordinate 4,997 of JASHRR010000642.1, forward strand.
CGCCACGAGGGCCAGCGAAGCAAGATAGATGGCGATCTGGGGCCGCCCCGGTCGTGCGGCAGATCTCTCTCCAGCATTGCCGGCGGTCGCGTTTATGGTAGCCTTAACCATTTATTTCTCTTCTGAAATTGGCTCAACCGGGTCCCCACCTTGCCAAGTCCCGGCCGGTGCCAACGAATTTCTCCTTCGAGCACAATAGCTGAATTTCTCGCTAGGTTGCGCGCACAACCGCAAGGCGCCCTCAGCCTCAGTTCCCGTTTCCGGCAGTCAGCGGATTCTCACTGTCCTTGCCTCGCTGTCGATGACGAGCCAGTCGCCTCGCAGCAGCGCAATTTCCAGATAGGTGCGATGACCATCGAACCGCTGGACCGGCGGCCCCATGACGTTTGGGTCACATTTGATGATCGTGTGCCACAGTGTCGGAAAATCGACGCCGAGGCGCATTGCCACGCTGCATTTGTCGACAAGGTCATCAGGGCTCATGATGCCCTCGATAATGCACGGCCTCTTCGGCGCAATTGACGCAGATCAATGTCTAGCTGACGGTCTTTTCGTTCGAACGGCGTTCGGCCGGTCTGTCCACCGGTCCATCGACGGGCGCGACGGATGCGTCGTCGTCGATAATCGCCCGCCAGGCCGCGCCATCGAGATCATCATACTGCCCTGTCTTCAGCGACCACAGGAAGGCGCTGAGTCCCAGAACTCCGAGCATGAGCGCCAGCGGCACAAGGTAGACTAGGACTTCCATGACCGCCCCCTGCCGGTATGAGTTTTCGCCCGCAGCGCATTCAAGGTAACGAGGAGCGACGACCCCGACATGGCGAGCGCCGCGATCAGGGGGCTTGCAAGCCCAAGCATCGCGATCGGTACCGCGATCGCATTGTAGGCGACGGCGAGCGCGAGATTTTCACGCATCAGGCGCCGGGCGCGCCGGGCGATCGCGACCGCGACGGCGACCGGGGCGAGCCGGTCGCCCAGGAACACGGCGTCGGCGGCGGTCTGCGTCACGTGCGCCGCAGTGGCGACCGATAGCGATGCGTCGGCCGCCGCGAGGGAAGGTGCATCGTTGAGGCCGTCGCCGACCATGAGCACTTTGCGCCCCGCCCGGCGCAGCGCGGCGATGCGGGCGATTTTGTCGGCCGGCGTCATGGTGGCGTGCCACTTGTCGATATCGAGCAGGCGGGCCGTGTGTGCGACCGCACACTCGCGGTCGCCCGACGCGATCTCGATGGCAAAGCCGTTGCGCTTGAGGTCGGCGACGACTTTCACCGCGTCGCTGCGGAGTCGCTGGCGGACGGCGAAAACGTGGACCTCGGTGCCGTGACGAAAGGCGATCACCGAAGCTTCCGGATCGGCCCGCACGATGCGCTCGGCCTCGCACACGGCCCCGCAGAACGACGGCCTGCCGAGCCACACCTCGACGCCATTGACCTCGCCGCGCATGCCCTGTCCAGGCTCCTCGACGGCGCCCAGCGGCTCCTTGGCGCCGGCGGCACGCGCCACGGCAGCGGCAAGCGGATGCCGGCTCGCGAGTGCCAATCGGCCGGCGAGGGCAAGCGTGTGCTGTGGGATATCGGAGGCATTGACGACTTCAGGTTGCGGCAGCGTCAACGTGCCGGTCTTGTCGAACAGGATGGTGTCCGCGCCGGCGAGCCGCTCGATCGCTTCGCCGGAATTGAGCAGCACACCGGAGCGGAACAAGGCGCCCGACGCCACCACCTGCACGGCAGGAATCGCAAGACCGAGGGCACACGGGCAAGTGATGATAAGCACCGCAATCGCCGTGACGATGGCGTCGTGCCAGCTCGCCCCGAGGGCGACCCAGCCCAGCATGGTGGCGAGGGCCGCGGCATGGACGAGCGGCGAATAGAGCTTCGCGGCGCGATCGGCCAGGCGCAGGTAATGCGTGCGCGCTTCGAGCGCGCAGTCGAGCATGCGGGTGACCTCGTCGAGGAGTGTGCCGTGCTCGGCGGTGCCGACCCGGACACTGAGCGTGCCCGACACGTTGAGGGTCCCGGCATAGACCCGGGTGCCCTTGCCGGCGGTCACCGGCAGCGTTTCGCCGGTCACCAGGCTCTGGTCGATCTGCGATCGGCCCTCGATAACAATGCCATCAACCGACACCCGCTCGCCCGGGCGCACGAGCACCATCTCCCCTGGCCGCAGGGAGGCCACAGGTACCTCAGCGAGCTCATGAGCATTCTCGAACTTGGTGGCGGTCTCAGCGCGCAGCGCCGCGAGATTGACGGCGACAGCGCGCGTGCGCCGCCGCATCGCCCCTTCGAGGGTACGCCCAATAAGCAGGAAGGTGAGCAGCATCAGGGCCGAATCGAAATAGGCGCGCTCGGCATGATTCCACGTCTCGACGACTGACATGCCGAGTGCCAGCAACACGCCCACAGTGATCGGCACATCCATATTGAGGCGGCGGGCGAGGACCGCACGCACCGCCGAATGAAAGAATGGCGCGCCCGCATAGGCGGCGGCCGGCAGCGCAACGAGGGCCGAGAGCCAGTGGAAGAAGTCCCGCTGCTCCGCCGTGATGTCGCTCGCATTGCCGGACCATACCGCAACGGAGATCAGCATGATATTCATGGCTGCGAATGCCGCAACGCCAAGGCAGCGCAGCAGCAGCCGCGTTTCATGTTGCTCGTTTGCCGCCGATCGGCCGCAATCGTACGGATAGGCACGATAGCCGAGCTCTGATAGGCGATCGAGGAAGCGGACAGGGTCGACTCGCCCGTCGCGCCACTCCACGGCGACCCGGCGGTCGGTCAGATTCACACGTGCGCGAGTAGCGCCCGGGATTGCCGCAAGCCCAGTCTCGATAGCGCGTATGCAGCCGCCGCACCTTATGCCATCGACGGCAAGCTCCATGCGAGCAATGCCGTCATCGAGACGACGCACGAAATAGGAAAGATCGCGCATCTCGGTCATAGGGCAGACCGGTTACTCAAGAGTAATGCGATTGCGTGAGCGGAACAGCCGCTCCGGCCCGCGGTGAGCCTCGATCTCCATTTCCCACGCGCCTGCTTCGACATCTGCGGTCTCGCCCAGATAGGTACCCCGGTCGCGCTCCTTAAGCGACAGCGCACGATCGGCGCGCTGATCGGTCGGCCGCATCAGCCGCACGGTCACCGTCAGTTCGCTGACGGGGGCGCCGTCGGCGTCCCGTGGCTCGACCCTTATGGACGCGCGCCTGCTCGCGTCGCGGCCGATGTGACTCTCCACCGTCCAGTGCCGCGCGGCCTGGGCACGCGCCGTTTCGATCTCCGCGTTGTAGGCGATGCCGACCTGATAGGGCCTTTCGCTTTCGAGGCCCGGCATGGTGCCGATCGCCAGTGCGATCATCACACCATTGACGCCGATGACCACCGCAAAGAAGCCGAGCAGGGATAAAAGCACGGTGCGCCCGGTCACCGGGCGCACCGTGACGCTGCCGATTTTACCGGGCACTGCCGTTTCGGCCCGTAATCTCCCATCAGGCTCCATGGCGTTCTCCTTAGCGCGCGATGAAGTGATCTTTCGCTACAGCAGTGTCGCGGGTGGCGACGTTAGTTGCGCGGAACGTCAGCGGCGTGGAACGGTCGACCTTGGCGGCGGGCGGGATCGTGACGAGCACGCGCACTTCGCGGCTCTGGTCCGGACCCACCGCGATCAGCGGCATCTCCGCTACCACCGCGTCCTGCCCGACCACGTGAAGCTGTGCGTGCGGCAGACCCTCGACCTCGAGTTTGATGGTGCTGGCATCGTGGCGTTTATTGAGGAGATGCACGGTGTGGGCGTTGCGGATCGAGCCGTCGCTCAGGGTGACAAACAGCGGATTGCGGTCATGCCGAACGCTGATGTCGAGTAAGCTGCGCGTCAGCAGTGCGTAGAGCATGGCGACGCCAGCAAGGACGATAATGCCCGCATAGATCAATGTGCGCGGCCGCACGAGCCGATAAACCGGCGGTTTACCGGCTGCGCGGCGCGCGATGTTGAGGTCGGTGTCGTAGCCGATGAGGCCGGTCGGCCGGCCGATCCTCTCCATCACGCTGTCGCAGGCGTCGATGCACAGACCGCACATGATGCAGCCGAGCTGGGCGCCGTCGCGGATGTCGACGCCGGTCGGACACACGGCTACGCACTGAAGACAATCGACGCAGTCCCCCGCTGGTTCACCACGGCGGCGCAACTCCTCGGCCTTCTTGATCGAGGTGCGGGGCTCGCCGCGGTCGTAGCGGTAGGTGACGTTGAGCGCCCACTCATCGGTTAGCGCCGCCTGAATGCGCGGCCACGGGCACATGTAAACGCAGACCTGCTCGCGCATGTGGCCGGCGAACGTGTAAGTCGTCAAGGTGAGGATGCCGATCCAGATGTAGGCGGCAGCCGGCGCTTCGAAGGTCGCAAGCTCGTTCACGAGCGTCGGGGCGTCCGCGAAGTAGAGCACCCATGCGCCGCCGGTCCACCAGGCAATGATCAGCCAGACTGCGTGCTTGGCGGCAGTCTCGGCGGCGCGCCCGATGGTCAGCTTGCCGGCCGCCTTTCTCATACGCTCGCGCCGATCGCCTTCGATCAAGCGCTCCACCGTATAGAAGAGGTCGGTCCATACCGTCTGCGGGCACAGATAGCCGCACCAGATGCGGCCGCCTATCGCGTTCATCAGGAACAGCGTCATCGCCGCGATGATGAGCAGGCCGGTGAAGTAATAGACCTCCTGCGGCCACAGCTCGATGAAGAAGAAATAGAACCGGCGGTTCGGGAAATCGATCAGCACCGCCTGGCTCGGCGCATTCGGCCCCCGGTCCCAGCGCACGAACGGTAGCAGGTAATAGACCGCGAGGCCGAGCGCCATCAAAGCCCATTTGATGTTGCGGAATGTGCCCGAAACGCTCTGCGGGTAGACGGCCGTGCGCGGCGCGTAGAGCGGCCTCGCAAGGTCATCGCGTTCGCTCGCATTCACGGGTTTGTTCATCGCGGATCGAAGCCCGGCGAAGCTTGGCCGGCCCGTTGGGGGAGGCGGCCGATCAAACGAGGCTAACGACACCGTGCCAAACCGCTTTGATGCAGCGCAAGCCAACCGGGAGAATTCATTGTCCCCCTCCTAGCGTATGCACGTACACGGCGAGTGCATTGATGGTGGCGTTATCGAGCCGGCCTGACCATGCCGGCATGACGCCCGCGCGGCCGTTGGTGATGGTCTCGATGATCGCTGCTTCGTCAGAGCCGTAAAGCCATATCTGGTCGGCGAGATTGGGTGCACCGAGATCCTTGTTACCTTGGCCATCGTCGCCGTGGCAACCGGCGCAATTGTCGGCGAAGATCTTCTTGCCCTTTGCCAGATCGGCGCCGCGGCGCAGCGGCAAGGCGGACAGCGAGCGCACGTAGTTTGCAACCACGAGGATATCGTCAGGGGAGAGCATTCCGCCCTTACCGAACGCCGGCATTGCGCTTTCATGATCCCTGGGATCGCCGGAGCGTACGCCATAGGCGATGGTGTCGCGGATCTCCATGAGGCTGCCGCCCCACAGCCAATCGTCATCGTTGAGATTGGGATAGCCCTTGGCGCCCGCGGCCCCAGCGCCGTGGCACGGCGCGCAGTTATTGGCGAACGCGGCCCTGCCCTGCGCCTGCGCAAAAGCGAGCAGCGACGGCTCTCTCTCGATTTCTCTGAGCGGCGTCGCTGCCAGCGCTGCACCCTTCTCGCCGCGGACCTTTCGCAGTTCGGCAAGGTCGACCGCGACCTGAGCCCGGCTCGAATAGCCCAACAGTCCCGTGGTGTAGCCGCTGATGGTCGGCCAGGCCGGATAGACCACCCAATAGCCGAACGACCAGGCAATGGTTGCGCAGAACAGCCATACCCACCATCGCGGCAGCGGCGTATTGAGTTCCTCGATCCCGTCCCACGCATGCCCCGTTGTGCCGGCAGGTGGGGTCGTGCCCTTATGCTTAGCCATGGCTAGTCCTCCCGCAGCGGCATCTTGGCGGCATCATTGAACACCTCGCGGTTGCCCGGCCGAAATGCGTAGATCAGGATTGCCAGAAAGATCACGACGAAGAGGGGCGTCCATAATATCGCGGTGAAGGAGATCAAGTCATGCATGGTGCCGACTCCCGTCAACGCAGGTCGGCTTTGTCGTCGTAGAGTTTGAAGTCGACCAAGGTGCCCAGCATCTGGAGATAGGCAACCAACGCATCCATCTCGGTCAGTCTGGCGGCCTTGCCATCGAAGTCGCGCACGGTCGCCTTCGGGTAGCGCTTGATGAAATCATCCACGTTGGCATCGTCGGGATTGGCCTGCGCGCGCAGGTCGGCGACGGCATGCGCGATCTGCTCATCCGTATACGGCACACCGATCGCGCGGTTCGTCTTCAGATGGGCCACGATGTCATGGTAGTCGAGGTCGGTATCGGCGAGGAATGGATAACCGGGCATCACCGACAACGGCACGATGGCACGCGGATCGACGAGATGGGTGACGTGCCATTCGTCGGAGTATTTGCCGCCGACGCGGGCGAGGTCAGGCCCAGTTCGCTTTGATCCCCACTGGAACGGATGGTCGTACATGCTCTCGGCAGCGAGCGAATAGTGGCCGTACCGTTCGACCTCATCGCGCAGCGGCCGGATCATCTGCGAATGGCACAAATAGCAGCCCTCCCGCACGAAGATGTTGCGGCCAGCGAGTTCGAGCGGCGTGTACGGACGCATCCCCTCGACCTTCTCAATCGTGCTCTTGAGGTAGAACAGCGGAGTCATCTCAACGAT
>JASHRR010000076.1 GCA_030037185.1 Xanthobacteraceae bacterium
GAAACTCTCAGAAACCAGCCCCCCTTCCCTTCCGCTCATCGACAGCGTATGATCCCGCAAAACACACCGTAAACGGGGGAAAGCCCATGAAAAACGCTACCTTGCTTGGTCTGCTCGTGCTCGCCGCATCGGCCCAAGGTGCAATCGCACAGCAGGCCAGCAGCAATCTTACCGATCAGCAGAAAATGGGGCGCCAAGTGTTCGCCCAGTCGTGTGGGGTCTGCCATCTGCCGCCCTCGCTCGGCGCCAGAACCTACGGCCCTGCGCTCAATAAGGACGCGGGCGGCGGCGACGACGACGTCATGCGCGAGTTCATCACCAACGGCACCCCGCGCATGCCCGCCTTCAAGTACTATCTCAAGCCGGAGCAGATCGAAGCCATCATTTCATATGTGCGAACCGTACCGGTTCAAGCCGCTGCCGCGCCCGCGCGCCGTGCCGGCGGCGAACCATAAGAGGCTTTGAAGGAGAGACGTACCATGACGCATATACGTGGAAAATTGCTGGCGAGCGTTGCCGGTCTCGTCGCTGGTTTGGCGGCAGGCGGCGCTTCGGCCGATCAGATGCTGACAGGGTCGATCGCCTCGGCTTCCGGGCAGAAGCTCGAGGGTGTGCAGGTCTCCGCAAAGAAGGAAGGCGCGACCATCACGACAAGCGTCTATACGGACCAGAACGGCGAGTATGTCTTCCCGCCAATGGCCGACGGCAAATACCAGGTGTGGGCGCAGGCCCTGGGCTTCCACACGGCGAAAGACGCGGTCGAGCTTTCCGCCGCCAGGCACCAGGACTTCAAGCTCGCCACCATTACCGATCCCGAGGAGCGCTATCGCCAGCTGCCGCCGGAGATGATGGTCGCGGCCCTGCCCGACGCGACGCCTGAAGACGCCAATATCAAGAAGATCTTCACCAACGAGTGCACCGGCTGTCACACCCCCGGTTATCCGCTCCAGTTCAAGTTCGACGAGGCCGGCTGGAACAAAATCATCAACCTGATGAAGGTGGTCCCGGGCTCCGGCGTGTATCCTGGCGCCAACGCCAAGGTTAGCAAGATCATCGAATTCAACCGCAAGGACCTCGCGGCTTATCTGGCGCGCGCCCGCGGCCCCGGCGAGACTTCGATGAAATTCAAGGACCGTCCGCGCCCGACCGGCGAGGCCGCTCGCGTCGTGTGGACGACCTACGATCTGCCGCTCAATCCGGCCGCCGGCGCCGGGACGCTCGGACTGAAAGAGCCGGATAACGACGGTACGGATTGGAGCCTGGGCGTAACCTCCAAGCTCGGCCAGATGCCCCATGACGGCGGCATGGACTTCGAAGGAAACGTCTATTTCACTAATAACAACCCCAACCGGCTGGCCACCATCGGCAAGGTCAACGCCAAGACCGGCGAGGTCAAGTGGCTGAAGGTTGACCGCAGCGATGGGCTTGCCGCCAATGCGCATGGCCTGACCCGCGATGGCAATGGGGACTTCTGGTTCGATGTCAACCCGGGCCGCCGCTCGCTCGGCAAGCTTGAGACCAAGACCGAGAAGATCAGCGTCTATCAGACGCCGTCGAACATGTCGCCGCTCGGCGGTGCCGTGACCATGGACGTGGACGGCAAGGGCAAGATCTGGGCGTCAGCTCCGGACGGCGCGGTACGCTTCGATCCCGTCACCGAGAAGTTCACCGACTTCAAGTCGGTCAAGCCATATAATTCGCCGAAGGGCAGCGGCATGACCTACGGGGCCGCCGGCGACCGCGACGGCAACGGCTGGTGGGCCCAGATGGCGCTCGATACCATCGGCAAGGGCGATGTCACCACCGGCAAGGCAACCGAAGTGTCGCTGCCGTCGATCAAGGAGCAGATGGATCGCGTGACGCCGAAGGCGCGCGAGTTCTATGAGAGCTATAGCGAGCTCTCCTTCAACACGCCGGTTCCGTGGTCGCAGGGACCGCGCCGCATGGGCACCGACAAGAACGCCGATGTTCTGTGGGTCGGCAATTCGTGGGGATCGAGCCTTGCCCGTGTCGACACCAAGACGGGCCAGACCTCGATCATCCCGTTCCCGGACCCGGCTTATCAGCCCTATCACATCGCCGTTGACCAGCACCACAATGTGTGGGGCAACCTGTGGACCGCCGATCGCATCGCCAAATACGACCCGAGCAAGGGCGAGTGGACGATGTTCGATCTGCCGACGCGCGGCACCGAGATCCGCCACATCTCGCTGCTTGAGAAGGATGGCGTGACCAAGGTGACGGTGCCGATCTATCGCGATAGCAAGATGGGCGTGATGACGCTGCGCAGCGAGGCCGACATCGCGGCCCTCAAGGCGCAGGCGAAGTAACGCTCGCCAGCAGTCGGCGCGATCGCAGTTTTGTCCGAGCCCCGGAGACGGGGCTCGGTTTTTTTTCGCAGTGCACAAAATGCCGCAATCAAACGGCGCGATGCCTGACGGCCACGCCCCTCCCCGCTCCCAGGCTCGGATGATCGGCAATCGCCGTTCTGCTCGCCTGAAGGGATAGGATTAAACACAGCCGGGACGACCACGAGGGTCGCCCCGACAACGGCAACCGCTTCGGGAATCGACGACATCTACAGCAATGGACCCGGGTTCTTCTTGTACCGGTTCGTGATCGCATCGGCGCTGAAATATGCCAGCGCCTCGATGGTCAGGGTCGGGTTGAATCCGCTCATCGACGGGAAAGTGGATGAGCCGACGATGAAGAGATTGTGGATGTCCCAGCTCTGACCGTACTTGTTGACCACCGAGGTATTGGGATCATTTCCCATGCGGGTGCCGCCCTCGTGATGGGCGCCCGGCAGACCGGGAGCAAGCGGCCCGCGCCAGACCAGGTCGCCGCCCATGGCACGTCCGATCTCCTCCATCTTCTGCATCATGAACTCGACGCGCGCCGTCTCGTTCGGCCGCCGCCAGTCGTAAGTCAGCCGCGGCGCCGGCAACCCCCACTGGTCGCGCACCGTGGGATCGAGATCGATGGTCTGGTCCCCATACGGCAGATTCTCGGTCTGGGCCACCATCACCGCAAACCGCGTGAAATATTTCGCCAGGTAGTCGCGATAGGCGGCGCCCCATCGCGGCGTACCGGGCGGCGGCGCAGTCGTTGAGAAGCTGATCGGCCCGCCTTCGAGATTCGGCGTCCCCACCGAGATCTGTGAGCCACGAATGAAGCCCAAGCCGCCGTGGTCGAAATTGTCGGCGTTGAAGTCGTCGACCGTGTATTTCTGGGCGCTCGGCCCCATGTAGGTGTTGACGTGCCGATCGTCGAAGGCGACCAACACGTTCGGCATCACGTGCGCCATCAGGTGCTTGCCGACCTGTCCGCTTGAATTGGCAAGGCCGTTCGGGAACGCGTCTGTCTTGGACAACAGCAGCAGGCGCGTATTGTCGTAGATGAACGTGCCCAGCACGACGATCTCGGCTTCGATCGTATTGTCGGAGCCGTCCGGGCCGTAGTAGGAGACGCTGGTGACGCGCTTGCCGCTGCTGTTGATGCGGTAGCACATCGCCCCCGTCTTGATCGTGACGTTCCCGGTGGCGTCCGCCTCAGGCAGCTTTGCCACCAGAATGCTCGACTTCGCCCCGATATAGCAGCCGAAGGCCTGGCAGTAGGTGCAATAGACGCAGGCCGGCCGGTCCTTGTAGGGCTGCGACAGGATCGCGTGGGGTGTCGAGAACGGATGATACCCAAGCTTCTGCGCACCGGCCTCGAACAAGATGCTGGGCTGATCCTTGGTCAGCGGGGGCAGCGGATAGTCCCGCTGGCGCGGTGCCTCGAACGGATTGCCGCCTTCGATCTTGCGGCCCTGGATATTTCCCGCCTTGCCGGAAACGCCGATATCGTACTCGGCCTTATCGTAATAAGGCTCAAGCTCGCCGTAGCCCAGCGGCCAGTCGGCAAGCGTTGAATCCTGCGGGATCGCCGCGACACCGTAGCGCTCGATCGTCTGCGTGCGCGCGCGAAAGTCGTCCTCGTGCAGGCGCCACGAAACGGCGCCATAGTGCACGGTTCCGCCGCCGGCCTGATTGCCGTAGTCCAGCTGCGGCAGCCGGATCGCCGCAGCATTCGCATTGGGCCGCCACGTCACCGGCTGGGTCTTGGGGCTCGGCCGCAGGTCCTTGCGCTGGAAGTAGCGCAGCTCGTCAAGCTGGAAATCCGCCGTCTTGAGGCGCGGGCCACGCTCCAGGCCGATCACCTTCAGACCGGCCTTGCCGAGTTCCGCCGCCATGACTCCGCCCACGGCGCCCATGCCGACAATGACAATGTCCGTCTTTTCGATAGCCATTGGTTCATGCCCCTTTGGTGGTGGTCCTGGCCTGCAGGGAGGCGATCGGCGCACGGGTAAAAGCCTGTTTGCTCGCAAGATCAGCCGCCGTGTAGAACAACTGCGCTCCCGGAAAGCCGACGAGCTTCCAGCCGGCGAACTCCTTATTGCCGCCGTAAACCGGGTCGGCAAACAGGCCTTCCATGGTATGGGTGCGCAGCGTGTTAAAGAACGCCTGCGCGGTCGGGAATTCGAACTCGCTCGCCTTGCCCTGTTCCAGCGCGCCGATCACCTCATCCTGCTGCGCGTCGCTAAGTTTCACAAACGGCTGGTCGTAGGTTTTGCGGCAATAAGCATCGAGCTGGGCGAGACCACGCCGATACATATCCTGCTGATCCGCATAGGCGCCGGCAAGCGCGAGATCGATGTAGTTGATGACGTTTGCATCATTTGCGCCAGGCTTGCCGGGCGCGCCCGGCATCAGCCGTTCGGCGAACGCCGCAACCGTCGCTGCATGCTCGTCATTGAAGAACACGCCATGCCCGCCCTCCAAGATCTCCACCGCGTGCTCGCCAGGAGGCTCGGCGGACGCCGGGCTCCTCGCACTCCGGGCCTTGGTCCTCGCGGTCCTGGCATAAGCCGCCTGCACGAGCGTCGTGCTTGCAGCCGCTCCGGCTCCAACCGCTCCGACGATAAAGGCGCGGCGGCTTTCGTCGTGCTCGCTCATGATTCCTCCCTGTACGGATATCACCGGCACACTGCACCCGTTGCGTCACGCAGGCAAGGTTGAAACGCGGGATGGCCGCAATCGACAGCCTGCGTCAAACTTGCAGGCCGCGATCGCGGAACGCAACCGAGTCTGCGTTTGTTGACTAGGGTGTTGTTGCAAATGCTGCGGCGCAGCGACGATGTGATGGCACGGCAGCGTGCCAGGCGAGCATGGGCAACGCGCGGCCACCAGGGTTTTGGCCGTGTTCGATACGCCTTTTTGCTACCCTGTGGCTATCAATTCGCCGTCTCGCGCTCTTACCATGCCGGTGAAGCATTCGCCGGCTCTCAAGCCAAGGTCGCCGATGATGATGTCAGCATTCCGTGATCACGATCCTGCGCCTTCCACAGCGCCGGCCGGCGCATTCGACCAGGTTGAATATGTCGTCCGTCCGAGCGACGATACGTGGCTGATCGAGCACGCCGGCGATCGCTACGGTCCCTACAAGAATTCGCGCGAAGCAATGCTGTTTGCCATCGATGCGGCCCGAAAGCTCGGAGCACTCGGCAAGAACACCCGCGTAAGAATGACCGACGAGGCCGGTCATGCGCTGACGACGTGGAATTACGGAGTCGATCGGACTCCGGCGCTATTGTGAGGTGCGCAAACCCGCCCTTGCGGACTCCTCTGACATGCATCAACGAACTCAGTGGTCACCCGGCGTGCCGGCCGGCCTGGCTGACGCGCCTCGACGTCATCAAAATAGGATCGAATAGGCCGCTTTCGCCCCGCCTCAGGTTTCCTGAGCCGGCGACTGCAGCATAGCCGTTTTGCACAAGCTCAAGCCAGCGCGGCTCGTGGCGAACATGTCAAAATTGCCCCATGGTGAGCGTTGGAGAGGACAGATTCTGCTTATAAAAAGGAGAGGAACTTTTCGCATCGTTTATGGTTAAGCTGCCATGAGACGAGATTCATTGCTATTTTTACTATCAATGCCTCTACTTGGATCGCTCCTCTCGACTACCGGCACGCGAGAAGAGGAATTCCCCGCCACCAAGCGCGACGGAGAAAATATATCCATTACAAGAAGTGACGGAACCGTGCGTTATATGAGACCGCCGGATCAGAAAGAAATTAAGAAACTAGTCGGATACATCAGGGATGGAATCAATCACGCCGACAGATCAGATCGACCGAGACAATACAAGAGGGTTATAAGGACGAAAAAGTGAGCCTCGTTGGTTAACAGTATTTCCTGTTGAAACTCGCGCTTCCGTTCTTTTTAATAAAATCCTTCGATGAGGGTCGCCAGCCAGAGAGGCGTTCGTATAGGCAAGCCTTGCGCTCGAGGCAGAGCCGATCCCCTCTGCCTGGGTGGTAGCGGGGCGACCACGAGGGTCGCCGCGCTCCGATGGGCTCACGCCCGGACTTCCTGGCGCTGGAACACCACGTAAGTCGCCACGAACAGCCCGATCGCACCGGCAAAGAGACTGACCGCCTGGGGCCAGACCATCGCCAGGCTTTCGCGCAACGGCAACGCTGCGCCGACCACCTCGCCGCGCAGCGCGCGAATCTGATCCAGGACAGGGCCGAGCGACGGCGTCGTTGGCGTCAGAATCACCCGCGTCGCCTCCTCGAACAACAGATAAGGCGAGATCCGCGACAGACCTTGCTGCAACGCCGCCGTTTGCGGATCGAGGATGCCGAGGAGCGCGTAGCGGGGATCGGGAGGGATCAATGCCGCTGCAATGGTCTGCGCCATCATCGGCCACAAGAACGTCATAAACAGCCACAGGCCGAGCGCGAGCAGCGCGGCGGTCGCAGGCGAACGGAACAGCACGGAAAACAGCATCGCCATGCCGAGCCAGGCACCGGCATAGGCAACCGCAATGAAATAGAACACCAGGGCGCGGGCAAACTCGTCGCCGCTCGGTGGAACCCCAAGAAAAGCCACCCCCAAACCGACGACGAGGAGCCACAGGCACATGAGATTGATCGCCAGGATGATGATCCCCGCCAGGAATTTTCCGGCCAGCAGCGCATCCCGGTAGATCGGTTGCGCCAGGACGCGCGAGAGGGTTCGCCGATTATGCTCGCCGTTGACAGTATCAAACCCAAGGCTGATCGCCACCACGGGAATTACGAACCCGAGGATGGCCATGACCGACAAGCCCTGGCCATCGGGATTGAACAATTTTAGCAACAGGAACGGGTCCTCGGAGGTGGTCGTTTTCAGCTGAACGACCGCGAGGTAGAAAGGCACTGCAGCCGCCAGCACCGTCAGCAGCGCCAGCCCGAGCATGCGCAGGCTGTCGAAATGGTCGGCAAGTTCCTTGAGGAGCACCGTGCCGAGGCCCTGCCAGGGCGAGCCTTCACGCTGCATCGCGAATCTCTCCTTCGGTTGCCTTCTGCTTCTCGAAGAAGCGCGTGTAGATCACATCAAGGCTCGGACTGTCGACCGACAGCCGCGTCAGCGCGCCATCGGCGGCGACGACCGCCCGAGCGGCCTCGGCGCGCACATCGTGATCGGCCGTAAGGCGGTAGTTCGCCTCTGCGGTCTGCTGAACGTCGAGAACCCCCGGAATGGCGCGAAGCCGCGTCGCCAGTTCCTTTCCAGGCGCTGCGGCGGCCTCGACGTCGACGACGAAACCGGCCCCCAGAACCTGACGTGCGAGTTCCTGCACTGTACCCATCACCAGGATCTTGCCGCCGCGGAACAGCGCCACGCGATCGCACAGCTGCTGCACCTGGTCGAGCAGATGGGAGGTGATCAGTATCGTCACCCCCTCGCGCTTGAGTTCGCCGATCATGTCGAGAAACTCGTGAGTCGATTGCGGATCGAGTCCCGATGTCGGCTCGTCGAGAATGGCGATCTCGGCACGCTTGACGATGAGCTCGGCAAGGCCGAGCCGCTGGCGCATGCCGCGCGAGAACGTTGCCACCTTCTTATGCGCAACATCGTTGAGCCGCACGCGCGCCAGCGCGTCGGCGATGCGCGCCTCGCGGACATCGCGGCCAAGTCCCATCAGCCGGGCAGTGTAGGCGAGATTCTCGACCGCCGTCATATGGTCGTAAAAGCCGACCAGGTCCGGCAGGTAGCCGACCCGGCGCTTGACCTCCAGCGGCTGGCGTACCGGATCATGACCGGCGACGACCACTTTCCCCGACGAGACATCGGTCAGGCCGAGCATCATCAGGATGGTCGTGGTTTTGCCGGCGCCGTTCGGCCCCAGGAGGCCGAACGTCTCGCCCTTCATGATATCGAAGTCGAGGGCGTCGACCACGACGGCCTCGCCATAGCGCTTGGTAAGGCCTCGCGCTGTAATGACCGGGTCGCTCATCTTCGGCCGAACCTCGCAACGGCGCCGAACATCACGAGTAATGCCGCGGCAATGATGCCGAACCCTACCATTCCCCACACGGCCGAGGTACCCACCGTGACACGGAAATCTGTGGAGGCGCTTTCGCCGCGCGAAGACGCCCGCACCGTCGCCATGTAGTCGCCGGCAAGCGATTTGTCGGTCGGGGTGATGAGTGCGTTGACCTCGGCCGTCTGACCGGGCGCAATCCGGTCGATTGTCTTCTTATCGAATTCGACCTTCCAACCGCTCTGGCCGGAGCCGGACAATTCGATATTGTCGGCCGCCGCGGTTCCGTCATTGGCGATGACGAGGGGCACTGATCGCTGCTGGCCGGCGACGGCATCGGGGATTGATACCCGTCCGTCCCTCCCGGCAATGGTGAGCCGCGGCTGGCCGACCACTTCGAGGCTCAGCTGCGTCTTGGCCGTGGTGTCGCCTGATGTCGCAGTCATTTCGATCGGGAAACTGCCGGCGTCCACCGAGGACGGCGGCCGTACCTTGAGCTTGACGTCCTTCGACAGCCCGGCATCGATCGGCACCGAGGACAGCTCCTGCGTTCCGTAAGACTCCGTAAACGATGTGTCGAAATTGGGCGGGGCGGCTGCGGCGAGGCTGACGGTGAGATTGCGCCCCGAATCATTCTTGATGCTGACCGTGTAGTCAAAGCTTGATTTGGGTGTACCGCGCAACGCCGGCAGCTGTGGCGTCAGCGTCAATTTTGCCGGCAATTCCTTGGCGAGATTAACGGTGATCGGCAGGCTCACATTGTTGCCCTGCCCTTCCGCCTTCACGGTCAAGGTCTTGGAGGCCGTATCCGCGTCGGCCGGCACGTCGAGACGAAGCTGCAGGCTCACGCTCTGGTCGGTCGCCGGCATCGCAGCACCGACCGGCTGTCCTCCGCCGAGGATCGTGGCGGTCCACCCGGCCGGCGCCCCGTCAACCGAAAGCGCAAAGTTCTCGGGGGGTAGCCCGTAATTTTGCAAGCGCAGCGAAATCGTCGAGGTCGTGCCGGGCCGCACTGATACCGCCGGATAATCGGTCAAAAGGTACAGCCCCTTCACGTCCGGTTTGGTATCGGCCGCGGTCGCGGTCGTCACGTTACCCATCATGACGAGGGCCGGAAATGCAACCATCATCGCGATTGCGTTCATTCTCATCGCGCCAACTCCCAACGGTCCTGCGAGCGATCTCCTGCAAGACCTGAATTTTGGAAAACCTGGATCCTGGAGACCCGAATCGTCAGACCCGAATCGTCAGACCTGAATCGTCGTGTTCGCGTGCCGCCCGAAAATCAGCGGCCCCAAAACACGGCCGGCAAACTCATTACCGATCGTGGCGAAATCTTGGAAGCCCCTCGCCTCCAAATGTCGCATCGGGGACGCAATAGCGGCACCGGCCATCACCGGACCGCAATACTACCACGCAACTTATTGCCGTGCATCTTGCGCGGCGCGCTCACAGTCTCGCCCTTGCGGATCACCCGAATTTGACCCGCAGCCATGGTCGGCTTCAAAACGTGGCGAGGGCTTCGGAAAATCGGCCCGGTGAAATCGTTATCCCGCGACGATAGCGTACCAGGTATCCTGCGCCACGAGCGGGCGACCGGCGCAACCTGGCCGGTGAGACGCCGGCGAGACAGGGACTGACCACATGATCATTCTTGGCTTGTTCCTGATCCATCTGGCTGAGGCCGCCGGGGCGTTCGTGTTTATAGAGTGGCTGGCGCGCTGGCTCGGCGACGCCACGATGACTGAGTCCGCCCTTCTGTTCGCCGCGGTAATCGGTGCAGTGGCGTGCCTGCTCGTCCTGATCACTCACCAGCGGGGAGGAGTGATCATCGCGGTCGCGATTATCGCATTTTGGTCTGTGGCCATATTCGGTGCGTCGGGCTCGACCGCGGTCAACATCATTGCCGTCGCGCTCGCCGTCCTTGCCGTCGCGGCGGCGGTGGTCCTCGCGGAATCTGTGATGGGGCGCCGGCGGACGGCCAGCAAGCCGCCCTGAATAACCGTAGGCCCCCGGCGTTTGGTGGAATATCGTCGGGCCAGAGGCGGCAGCGGTTAATCTGGCTTGCCGGCCTTCCCGGAGCTTGACGCAGAAAAGTGCGGGCGAGAGGCCCGCGATGCCGGGCGGCAGGGCGGGCGGCAACGCCCCGGTCACAGCGGCGGCGGCACCATCTCGATCAAGACAATGCGGCTGACGGCAATCAAGGCTTGCCGGCCGCGCGCGACGACGCGCAGCAGGCCCTCTCTCTCATCCTCCTCGGCCTTCTCGCCGTTCCCTCCCCTCGCATCCTCTAAATACCAGGAGTGGGCAAGAACCGTTGTTTGGTTGTCAAGAAACAGGCGCAAGCTGTAGGCGCCGCGATCATCCATTTGTTTGAGAGCGAGCTTGATCTCGTTCCTCGTCATGGGCTTGGCTCCGGGCGGCCGATCCTACCGGTAACGGCGCGGAGCGGCCACTCCCCTGTTTCGACCCTCGTTCGTAACGAGACCCTCAGGGACAGGAGACGAGCGGCGCGCGGCATCGGCGATCGGCCCGCCGTCTGGAACAGGAGAGGTGCCGGCTTGACCGGCGGGCTGGTTCCTATATGCCAAGCGGACCATACATGGGCATCCGCGATGGGGCGCCGCCGTCTATGACCACCGCACGCATATACGTTCCCGCCAAGACCGCCATGCAAGCCGGCACCGCCAAGACCAAATCATGGGTGCTCGACTTCGAACAGGCCTCGCCCAAAGCGGTCGAACCGCTAATGGGGTGGACCAGTTCGGCCGACACCCGGCAACAGGTGCGGCTGCGCTTTGACTCCAAGGAAGAAGCGATCGCCTATTGCGAACAGAACGCGATCCCCTATCGGGTGTTCGAGCCCAACCCGCCAAAGCGCCGGACCATAGCCTATGCGGACAACTTCGCGTACACGCGCCGCATTCCGTGGACGCATTGAAAGGCGAAGAGGAGCGCGGTCCACGGCGATGTCCAGGCTGAAAGCCTGCATTCTGCCAGCAATGTTCCGCTCTGCGATTCAGGTGACCTAATACCGCATGCGGCTGACGGCTGCTCCGGCGAGCGACCCGCCTCACGCAAGAACGCAAAGGGGGGGCGAGGCGGGACAGGCCCGTGACCGGCGGAGTGTCGCGCCAGGAAGGCCTTTGGATCGGCGGCTTGAATTCTTGAGGTGACATGGCCGCCCGTCATGGGTAACCTGAGCATCAGGGTTTTTTGCAAGAAGTTATGACGGCGCATGGATTGATTGCTTCGGCCTCGGCCAGCGCCCGCAGGAGGAGAAACTCATGGCTCGCAGGGATAAAAGTCCACAACGTTCGACCGCAACGGGGCCGGATGTCAGCCGGCGCAAATTCTTAGGCACCGCCGCGCTGGCGGGCGCCGCCACTGCGGTGTCGGCACAAGACGCAGCCCGCGCCGACGCCGCACCGGTCGAGCCTGTCGCGGCCCCGGCGCGAGTCCCGTCGGCACAGCGGCCCGATGCCCGCATGGCGGCTGCCGAGACCGGGACGCCCAAGGAATTGGCGAAAGCCACTGGTCCGGATGGGTCGGACTTCATGGTCGACGTCATCAAGACGCTGAACATCGACTACGTCTGCTCGAACCCGGCGTCGAGCTTCCGCGCGCTTCATGAGTCGCTGATCGACTACGGCGGCAATAAGAAGCCGGAGTTCATCACCTGCACCCATGAAGAGACCTCGGTCGCCATGGGCCACGGTTATTTCAAAGCCACGGGCAAGCCGCTGATGATGCTGTGCCACGGCACCGTGGGCCTGCAGCATGCCACCATGGCGATCTATAACGCCTGGTGCGACCGCGTACCGGTCGTCTGCATCGGCGGCAACGACATCGACGCCGCCTATCGGGCGCCAGGCGTGCCGACCTATCACTCGGCACAGGACATCAATGCGATCGTGCGCGACTATACCAAGTGGGACGATCAGCCGGTATCGCTGCAGCACTTCGCGCAGTCGTTCGTGCGCGCCTACAAGATCGCGATGACGCCGCCCCATGAGCCGGTGATGATCGCGCTCGACCTTGGCCTGCAGCAGGAGCCGGTGCGCGAACACGAGCGCGAGACGCTCTACATTCCAAAATATGTCGCCACCGCGCCGCCCCAGGCCGATACCGCGGCCGTCAAGGAGGCGGCGCGGCTGCTCGCCAATGCGGAGCGCCCCGTGATTGTCGCCGATCGCGCTGCCCGCACGTCGAACGGCATGAAGCTGCTGGTCGAGCTTGCCGAAATCCTGCAGGCGCCGGTAATCGACCAGCGCGCCCGCATGAATATGCCCAACACCCATTATCTCAATCAGAGTGCGCGCGCTGGGGGGCTGATCTCCAATGCGGATGTGATCATCGGGCTCGAGCTGGCGGACTACTGGGCGACCGTCAACGCCTTCATCGACAATGGACATGACGGCCTTGGCGTCAATGAGACCCGCATCAAGCCCGGCACCAAGCTCATCGGCATCTCCTCGACCGGCCTCGTCACCAAGGCGAACTACCAGGACTTCCAGCGCTTCCAGAGCCTCGATGTCGATATGGCGGGCGATGCTGAAGCGACCCTTCCGGCGCTGATCGAAGCCGTGAAGGCGGCGATTCCGAATGACCGCAAGGCGGCGCTGGAAAAGCGCGGAGAGGCTTTGAAAAAGGCCTGGGCCGACGCGCAGGCGCGCGCCAAGGCGGCAGCGGCGGTGGCGTGGGACGCAAGCCCGATCTCGACCGCGCGCCTGTCGATGGAAATCTACGCACAGATCAAGGACCTCGACTATTCGCTGGTGAGTTCCGGCAACGTCAGCAACTGGCCGAACCGGCTGTGGCGCATGGACAAGCACCACAACTGGCTGGGCGGGTCCGGCGGCGCGGGTCAAGGCTACAGCGCGCCGGCCGCGATTGGCGCGGCGCTCGGCAACCGCGACATCGGTGGGCGCTTCTCCGTCAGCATCCAGGCAGACGGCGACCTCATGTACACGCCCGGCGCGCTATGGACCGCGACACGGCACAAGATCCCGATCCTCAGCGTCATGCACAACAACCGTGGCTACCACCAGGAGGTGATGCACGTGCAGCGGCTCGCCAACCGGCGCAACCGCGTGGCGTCGCTCGGCATGGATCGCAGCCCGATCGGCACCAGCATCGAGAACCCCGACATCGATTATGCAACGCTGGCGAAATCGATGGGCTACTGGAGCGCCGGCCCGATCAAGGACCCGGCCGAGCTGGGGGCGACTCTCAAACGCGCCGTCGAGGTCGTGAAGTCGGGTCAGCCAGCATTGGTGGATGTGTGGACGCAACCGCGGTGAGGACCATTCAATGAAGCCTCGTAGTGTCATCGGGCTGGCGGCGCTTGCCGCCGGCCTTGTGCTGGGTCAGGCAAGCGCCCTTGCGGCTTCGGCCGAAAAAGGCAAGTCGGAATTTCTCCAGCATGGCTGCTGGCAGTGTCATGGCTATCAGGGCCAGGGCGGGGTCGGTCCTAAGCTCGCTCCCAATCCGATACCGTTTGACACCTTGTCCAATTTCGTGCGGACGACCAGCCGCCAGATGCCGCCGTTCAGCAAACAAATTTTGTCGGACGAGGACTTGGCGGATATCTACGCCTATCTGCAGGCGGTCCCGAAGAGCCCCGACCCCGGCAGTATCCCGCTTCTCAATCCGTGAGGGCGCTGGCGAGCCCTTCTGTCGCCCCCCGGCTCGCTGTCCTGACGCAGGGCAATCGCGTCTGCCTTCCCTCTAGCGGCAACGGCAGAGGAAGAGGAGGCGCTGAGCCGCGGTACCCCCGCCCGACTGGCTAAACTGGTCATCGGGCAAGGGCGGCCCGAAAGGGACGCGCCGACATCCCTTTTTTAGGGTCGGCATTTCTTACGTCGGCATGCTTACGTTGGCACGAATGGTGAGACCGCGATGTAAATAGCTGTTCCCGCAACTCCCCTTGGCAATCCCGTCCGGCTGTTTATGTTGTGCCAGCGGTATCCTGGGGTCGCAGTCTTGAACCTGCCCAACCTGATCACCATCGGCCGCATTTTGCTGGTGCCGGTCGTCATTTGGGCGATCGGATCGGGCCAAATGCAGATTGCGTTTCTGGTCTTTGTCGTTGCAGGCGCAAGCGATGCGGTCGACGGCTTTCTCGCCAAGCGCTTGGGCATGACGAGCGATCTCGGCGCCCATCTCGATCCGCTCGCTGATAAGGCTCTGATCGTATCCATCTACGTTGCGCTGGGTATCACCGAGGCGATTCCCCGCTGGATCGTCATTTTGGTGGTGTCGCGGGACATTCTAATTGTCGGCGGCGTCATGCTGGCGTGGTTTCTCGGCAAACCGATGCAGGTGAAACCGGTGCTGGTATCCAAGCTCAATACTGTCGCGCAGATCATTTTCGCATGTTTGGTGCTGGGTTCGCTCGCCTTCGGCTTGGCCATTGAATCGGCGGAATACGCCGTCATGTTAATTGTGGCAGCTTTGACGCTCGCCTCGATCGGATTCTACGTGCGCGAGTGGGTGGTCCATATGAGCAATTCGGAAATCAATTCGCGGGTGTGACGGGCTTCCTCGCTTCCTTGCAGGCTTGAAGGGACAGTCGCATGTGGCGCTGCCACGCGGTACTGCCTCTCCCCGTTTGCGGGGAGAGATGATGGGCCAATGCGATTGAACGCTGCGGCCCGCAGGCGATGAGTGGGAGGCCCCGCAAGGTGCCGTCATGAGCGATCCTGCTTTGCCGCGCCAACTCAGTCTTTCGCTCGGTCATCGGGAAAGCTTCGACCGTGCGGATTTTCTCTGCGGACCCAGCAACGAAACCGCCCTCGCCCTGATCGACCGCTGGACCGAGTGGCCGGCCCGCGCCATTGCGCTGATCGGACCGGAAGGCTCCGGCAAGAGCCATTTGGCGGCGATCTGGGCGAAAGCCGCCGGCGGGCGTGTGATCGCGGGCGGTGCAATCGATTCGGCATCGGTGCCGGAGGCACTCTCGGGCGGCGCGCTCGCAATCGAGGACGCCGAGCGTGGCGACTGCGAGGAAGCCGCTCTGTTTCATCTGCTCAATCTCGCCCGTGAACAGTGCGCCTATGTGCTCCTCACCGCGAGGAGGACACCCGCGAGCTGGCCGACGAGATTGCCCGATCTCGCGTCACGGCTGCGCGCACTACCGGTGGTAACGCTCGACCCGCCTGACGATGCGCTGCTCGCGGCCGTTCTGGTGAAGATGTTCACCGACCGCCAGCTTGCCGTCGACGAGCGGCTGATTGAGTTTCTGGTGCGCCGGATTGAACGCAGCTTCGCGGCAGCGCGCACCGCGGTGGCGGAGCTCGACCGCGAGGCGATGCGGCTCAAGCGCCCGGTGAACCGGGCGCTGGCCGCCGATGTCCTGCGTGGTCGCGGCCCCCTGAATCGCCACCCGGCCGACCCTATATGAACGACAGATTTCTTGGCATAGCATGGTTATGGCGCGCCCCTGCCTGCCCTTCCCGGGAAGCTTTGGAGGGCAGGGAGCGGATTTGGCCACAACCCCGAGGCTGCCATGGTTGATGCTGCCCAAGCCATTGTGTTACCTTTTGAATCTGCGCTCGAACTGGACCATCACGAGGCCGCATCGGAGGGATTCATGCCGGCCGATGGGCACGGCCGCTACATCAATCGGGAACTTTCCTGGCTCCATTTCAACCGCAGGGTCCTTGAGGAAGCCGCCAATCCGAGCCACCCGCTGCTGGAGCGTGTGCGCTTTCTGTCGATTTCGGCCAGCAACCTAGACGAATTCTTCATGGTCCGCGTTGCGGGCCTCAAAGGCCAGGTGCGCGCCGGCATTGTCAGCCGCAGCCCGGATGGCCTCACTCCCGCCGAGCAGCTGGTCTCGATCGCGCAAGCGGTGTCGGCCCTTGCGGTCGACCAGCAGAACCGCTGGAGCGAATTGCGCCGCGAACTAGCCGCCGAGAACGTTGTGCTGGTTGAGACCGATTCACTCAAAAAGGCCGACCGCACCTGGCTCGCCGACCATTTCCTTCATAACATCTTCCCGCTCTTAACGCCGCTCGCGATCGACCCGGCCCATCCGTTTCCGTTCATTCCCAACCTTGGTTTCTCGCTGGCTTTGCAGCTTGATCGCGCAAGCGACGGCAAGCCGATGAACGCGCTGATCCGCGTGCCGCCGAAGATCGAGCGCTTCATCAGGCTTCCGCTGCGGGCGGAAAGCGGCGCGTTGCGGCTGATCACGCTGGAACAGGTGACGTCACTGTTCATCGCCCAGCTGTTTCCAGGCTACATCGTGAAAGGGCATGGTTCCTTCCGAATCATCCGCGATTCCGAAATCGAAATCGAGGAAGAGGCCGAAGATCTGGTGCGACTGTTCGAGACCGTTCTCAAGCGTCGCCGGCGCGGATCGGTGATCCGGCTGGAAATGGAAGCGGCGATGCCCGCGGAGCTGCGGCGCTTCGTGCAGCGGGCGCTTTCCGCGGCCGACGACGAGGTGTTCCTGGTCGACGGCACGCTCGGACTGGCGGAATTGTCGCAGCTCACCAACCTCGACCGGCCGGATCTCGAATTCGTGCCTTATAATCCCCGGTTTCCAGAACGCATTCGCGAGCAGGCGGGCGACTGCTTTGCGGCCATCCGCAAGAAGGATCTGATCGTCCATCATCCTTATGAATCTTTCGACGTGGTGGTGCAGTTCCTGCAGCAGGCGGCGCGCGATCCTGAGGTGGTGGCGATCAAGCAGACGCTCTACCGCACCTCCAAGGACAGTCCGATCGTGCGGGCGCTCGCCGAGGCCGCCGAAGCCGGCAAATCGGTGACTGCACTGGTCGAGCTCAAGGCACGATTTGACGAGGAGGCCAATATCCGCTGGGCGCGCGATCTCGAACGCGCCGGCGCCCAGGTCGTCTACGGATTCATCGA
>JASHRR010000643.1 GCA_030037185.1 Xanthobacteraceae bacterium
TCGCTTCGAACGTCCCTCGCTCCCACTCCCGCGCCATCACCAGGGCGGTAAGAAGCGCGCCGATCAGCGTTATGATGAGGACGACAAGCCCCGGCACCAGGAAGTAGTGGCTGTCGTTGGTCTCGTTGAACCACATGCGGCTGCGGATCGCGGCGGCCGCATCGCTCGTATTGCCTTCGGCGGCCTGGCGCGCGGAGTACTGGCTGATCGCGCCCTGGGCATATGTCTGAATGATGCGCGCGGTGTTGGCGTCGGCGCCGCGCACCACCACTTGCACCTCAGCATCCCCCATCGCGAGCTTGCGTGAGAAGTCCGAACGGATGCGCACGATGCCGTCCACCTTTCGCGCACCAATCAGTTCAAGGGCATAGGGCATCGAACTCGTCAGCCGGGCGTCAAAGTAGGACGACAGCTCGAAGCTCGCGGCAAGCTCGCGAGCGGCGGCGGCAGTATCCTCCATTACTACCGCCACCGGCACGTGCTTGGTGTCGAGCGAGAGGCCGTAGCCGAACAGCAGGATCAGCACCACCGGCATCGCAATGCCGATTGCGACGCTGCTCGGATCACGCACGACCTCGTAGCTCTCCTTGCGAATTAGCGCCAAAATGCGCCGCGGCTTGCCGGGCGATCGTGCCTCGCCGTCGCGACCCGCTT
Source organism: Xanthobacteraceae bacterium (assembly GCA_030037185.1). The sequence goes on from JASHRR010000643.1 coordinate 655, forward strand.
TCCTCGAGAGGCTCATGGGGCGCCCCTCGCGTGATCGTAGCCACGCCCCTCCTCGACGATCGCGATGAAGGCGTCCTCCATGCTGGGCGTGGGACGGGTGTCGCTGCGGCCGCGCGCGCGCACCTCGGCGGGCGCGCCCTGGGCCAGGATGCGACCGGCATCGAGAATCACGACGCGATCGCAGTATTCGGCCTCTTCCATGAAATGCGTCGTCACGATCACGGTGACGCCGCTCTCGGCAAGTACGGTGATGCGTTGCCAGAACTCGCGCCGCGCCAGCGGATCGGCGCCGCTCGTCGGCTCATCGAGGAACAGGATTTCCGGCTCATGCAGCAGCGCTGCCGCCATGGCGAGCCGCTGCTTGTAGCCGCCCGGGAGTTGCCCGCTCGCCAGGCTGGCGTGACGTCCAAGCTCGAAGCGCTGCATTGCCCACGCGATGCGATCCTGCTTGCGCCGTCCGCGCAGGCCGTAGGCGCTTGCAAAAAATTGAAGGTTCTCGATCACCGAAAGCTGTCCGTAGAGCGAGAACTTCTGCGCCACGTAACCGATGCGCTGGCGCGCCGACGCTCGTGCACAGCGCAGGTCGATGCCCGCGACCTGCAGGGTGCCGCTCGTGACAGGCAGCAGACCGCACAGCATGCGGAACGTCGTGGTCTTGCCCGCGCCGTTCGGACCCAGCAGGCCGAAGATCTCGCCGCGCCTGACGTCGAAGCTCACATGAGCGACCGCCGTAAAGTTTCCGAATTTTCGCACGAGATCGCGCACCTCAACGGCGAGGGCGTCCGAGCTTGGCGTGATCGCGTGGCCGGGCATCATGCCGGAAGTCGGTGGATGGTCGACCGCTTGCCGCAGCACCACCATGAAGGCGTCCTCGAACCGGGGGCCGACCGGGTCGACCTTGGCGTCAGCGAGAAGTGCGCTAGGCTCGCCGCCTGCGGAGCCGGGCGCACGCACGATGCGCACGCGGCCAGCTTCCGGGACGGCGTCGATAACGCCGGGCTCTTCCAAGAGCCGAGCCTGCAGCCCGCGCGCGCTGTGTCCCGGCGGCGGATCAACAATGAAGGATTGTTCGCCGACCCCGGCGGTAATCTCTTGCGGCGCGCCTTGGGCCAGCACGCGGCCGGCATGCAGCACGATCACGTGGCCGCAGCGCTCGGCTTCGTCTAGGTAGGACGTGCTCAGGAGCACTGTCAGGCCCTCGTTACTGACGAGACCGAGAATGATGTCCCACAGCTCGCGGCGCGACAGCGGGTCGACGCCGACGGTCGGTTCGTCGAGCAGCACGAGTTCCGGCGACCGCACCAGCGTACAGGCAAGGCCGAGCTTCTGCTTCATGCCGCCCGACAACTGCCCCGCGAGACGACGCGTGAACGGCCAGAGGGCTGTCATGTCAAGAAGCCGCGGATATTGCCGCCGCCGCTCACCCGCGCTGATGCCATGCAGGTCGGCATAGAGGTCAAGGTTCTCCTGAACGCTCAGGTCCTCGTAGAGGCCGAACTTCTGCGGCATGTAGCCGATGCGCTCCTGAACGGGCTGCGGGTTCGCGGTGACGTCAATCCCGAGCACACGCAGCGAACCCGAATCCGGCGCAATCAGCCCGGCGACGAGGCGGATCAGTGTCGTCTTGCCGGCGCCGTCCGGACCAACCAGCGCTGTCAGCGAGCCGTGACGGGCCTCAAGCGAAACGCCGTCGAGGGCGCGCACGACCTCGCCGGTGCCGAGCCGAAAGGTCTTGTGGATGTCCCGGCCGTCGATTGGCAGGGTGACAAAATCCTTCATTGCGGCTCTGTCCCGTCAGCGTTCGGCGCGAGGCGCACGGTGGCCGGTATGCCGAGCGGAAGCTCGTTGCCGGGATCGTTGACGAACACGCGCACCTGGTAGAGCAGGCTCGTGCGCAGTTCC
>JASHRR010000644.1 GCA_030037185.1 Xanthobacteraceae bacterium
ATCTTTTGCGTCGGAAGGCTCTTGCTTAAGGGCCTCGATGATCTGGCGCTTGTCATAAACATGACCTGAACTCCCGAACTCGATAAAGTCATCGGCCAGCAAATGGCTAAGTCGATCGGCAGATCTGCGCACCTCGGGCTTGAGCAACTCCTCTTCCAGATCACGGAATAGAGCAACTTCTGTGCGCGAGAGTTCAGGAGGTCCAGCGTGGAGCGTCATTGCGACCGTGACTCGATTGAGATGGGCAAACCAACTTGGCAGACACGCATCGGCCGGCCCAAGTTACGGAATGTTAGCTTACCCTCATCACGTTGGCGGCTCCACCGATTGCGACGAGGCCACTTCATGATCGCAGAGATGGGTCATGGGCGGCCAGTCAGACTCCGTGACTGGCACGTCCGAAGCTGCGTCAACTGCGGATTTGTCAAGACGAACGGTCGCCACTCCGGCTTCGGGTCAATAGGAGACCAAAGGGACTAACCGTCCTTGCTCAACCTCCACGCCATTTCATGTGATGACGCGGCGGAATTGTATGGGTCAAGACGAAGCCATGTCGCTCATAGAATCGGCGGGCGGGATTCACCTCCAGCACCGTAAGTCGCAACGCAACTTGAGCCGCCTTCGCATCGTCGATCAGGCGTTCGAGTAGATAGGCGCCAATGCCCCTGTTTTGGTAAGCTGGCAACAAATAAAGCTTGCGAAGGAACCAACAATTCGAACGGCGATCAACCCCGATTAGACCGATGTCTCTCCCAGCAAGCTGGACGACCTCGTCGAAAGCCAGATCGAAATCAGCGCGGCCTGCCCAACTTCCCCAAGTCTGTTCGGCATAGACCCGCACGCAGGCTTCTGTCACGTCCAGCGCGAATGCCGCGTCGTCGCTAGTGGCAGGTCGGAGAGAAACGTTATGCATAACTTCCGCCCGTGGCCAAACAACAGCGCCACACTTGCTCGACTGAAAGCGCGCCGGTCAGCCTCAGTCTACGGCGCTGTTTGTAGCGAGCAAATCGCGTCCGCAGCGCCCCAATGACCAGACGAAATATTGCACCGCAGCGGTTTTTCAGCCTTGGGCCAATTGCAGACTACGTCGCGTCAACCCTCTGATGAACGGCGTGGTATACTGTTACGATGCCCAAATACGATCTTTCCACCCATGTAGAGCGCTCCAGGAAGGGGCCATGCTTTGTTTGTGCCTATCTGGGCGGCCATCCAGACTACGTCCATGAGCCGGTGTACAGCGATGACGGAGTCGTGGCATTCCTCAGCCAATATCCAACGCTACTCGGGTACGCTATCGTTGCGCCGCGCCCCCACGTCGTCGATGTGACCGGGGATTACAAATTGTTCCGGCAAGTGACCGACGTAGTGCACGGCGTAGCCGAGGCGTTGAAGAAGACACTCCCGACAGAGCGCGTATACCTGATGTCCCTGGGCAGCCATCAAGGCAACGCACATGTGCACTGGCACGTCGCACCCCTGCCACCTGGAGTGCCCTATGAGCGCCAGCAGTTCCACGCCGTGATGGCCGAGAACGGCGTTCTCAGAGTTACCCGAGAAGAACAGGCGGCACTCGCAGCCCGCATTCGCTCAGCGTTACTCGATCAACGAAGGAAGAGGGATGAGCAATAGATTCATTATCTGCCCATGTCCGAGCATTCGTTCTCCGCTGTGCTGGAAGCGTTTCGGGAGATCGATAGTCACGACGGAACGAGTCCGTCCCGCCTCTGTCGATTTGAGCGGGCGAGGCCTTGATGGAATTTTCTTCGACGTGCTGGTAGGCAGAAAGTGCACGCCGAACGGGGCCTACTGCCATGACACATCTCGATGTGATCCGAAGGATACGGCGAAAGTTGGCCATTGACGGGCCGCCGTGGCTCCGCGCTGCCAACGATTTCGCCACGGTAACGCTGCCGGAACGCGACTGCGACGCGCTTCGCGATTTGCTGATTACCGAGAGGCCCGGCACGGTCATCGAGATCGGCCTTGCCTATGGCAGCTCGGCGCCGGCCATCGGCGAGGCGCTGATTTCGGTTCCCCTGGCAAGGCCTGTGCTCTCAAGCGCATCGCAGAGCAGCGTGCTGCCGGCGCGTTGGCTGAACCAAATCGTGTAGGAAAGGATCGGCGGCGATGCGTCGTACATTGCTCAGCCTGATTGGTTGTGCTCACTGGCGACAGGTGAAACCATGGGCATGTCAGCGCGGGGTTAAAAAAAGTGGTCGTTCGGCTGGCAGATCCGCAGCACCTCAGATAGCTGACGACTTTGTGCACCACGCAAGTCGTCAGCCTCGGGCCAAATGCGGTCGTAGTCGGCTTGAGGCTCGACACATAGCAGGGCCATAGTAGGCGCCCCTTGGGGGGATGCAAGGAGCAGCCAGCGGCACGCATAATGCTTTATGTTCGCGAGCACGGACGTTCCGGACCATGCATAATCGTTTTACACGGCGGACCGGGAGCGTCCGGGCACATGGCTCTGGTTGCGCGTGGATTGGCTAGTTCGTATCGCGTCGTCGAACCGTTCCAGCGGGGAAGTGGCGGCCCCGAGACACTCACGGTCGCAAGGCACGTGGCGGACCTGCATGAGACCATCAACGTCTATGCACAAGACTGCCATCCTGTACTGCTCGGGTCGTCCTGGGGCGCCATGCTCGCGCTCGCCTATGCGGCTGTGCATCCCGACTCAACGGGACCGCTGATCCTCGTTGGCTGCGGAACCTTCGATCTCGGTGCGCGAGCCGTGCTGCAGAGGACTATTGCCGAGCGGATGACTGACGACATCCGTGCCCGGCTCAAATGCACGGACCAACTCGATGAGGACCAACGCCTGAAAGCCAGTGTGGAGGCAATGCTGCCAGTCTACGCCTGCGATCTACTGGCCTCGCCTCATGAAGACGACCACGTTGATGCGCGAGCCCATCACGAGACGTGGGACGACATGGTACGTCTGCAGACAGAAGGCATTTATCCCGCGGCGTTCGCGACGATTAAAGTCCCGATCCTGATGGTTCATGGGACATTCGACCCGCTTCCCGGGCGACTCATCTTTGCAGGTCTGCGGCCATATTTGCCTCAACTTGAATACCGAGAGCTGGAGCGTTGCGGCCACTATCCATGGCTGGAAAGGGCCGCGGCCGATGCATTTTTCACTCTCGTCTGTGAGTGGCTACCTGACAACCTGGACGTCGTCGGCAGATGAGTCCTGACCTCGCGAAGGGGACAATCTCCGAGCGCCACGTTATCGTCCCTACCATGACGCTGGTTATACGCGAAATGCGGGACGATGATGCTCGATCGTTTTTGGAAGTGCTCCATGCAGCTGTGCGCCGTATTGCTGTGCGAGACTATCCGCCCGAAGTAATTGAGGCGTGGGCGCCGTTGCCTATCACACAGGCCGCCGTGGAAGCGGTTATTGCCAATCCAGAAGATGAGGTCCGCTTCGTTGCGGAGCGCGACGGTCATATTATTGGTTTGGCTTGTCTTGTGATTGCGAACAATGAATTGCGAGCCTGTTATGTGGCTCCCGAAGCAGCGAGAACAGGCGTCGGAAAAGCCCCACTAATGAAGATTGAAGAAACGGCTCGAAACGCTGGCATCAGGTATCTGTGCGCCGACTCGTCCCTGACAGCTGA
>JASHRR010000645.1 GCA_030037185.1 Xanthobacteraceae bacterium
CTGCCGGCGCGTCGCTCGGGCACGCCGCTGGTTTCGCGCGCCAACAGCGAGCATGGCACCGTTGCATTGGAGGAAGCGCCGCACGGCACGTCGTCCTTGCGGCACCGGCGAGCAGACCAGAGCTTGGCAACCACGAGCAATTCCGAACCAGACAATCGCCCCTTCCCACATATTGACGCAAGCCGGGAAGGTCCTCAAGTCAGCGGGACTTCGCAGCAACCAATCCCCTCCCTCAAGGCCCTGAAGGGAGAAGCGGTTGAGCCGCCTGGCGGCTGCTCAGAAGCCCGCGGTTACCAGGCTCAGCCGGGACCCGGTTACGTTGCAGACAGGTTCAACACCGACGTCCGCATGCTTCCTGGTTCGGACCCATCGAAGGCGAGACTTAGACTAAGACAAGCTCGGGACAAGCCCGGACCGGGTCTTGCTCCAACGCTCCTCTGCAACAGTGTCGAGGGGAGATTGCCCGCAAGAGGAGCCTCACCAGGCCGTTAACGGCAAAGTTGAGGAGACGCAGTTGTCGGTATCGTTCCCGATAAGCGCAAGCGGCCGCCGATGCCGTGTTCTGAGAAAAGCGCTCGCCTGCTTCTCGAACGGCAGGGCGGTTGTTGTGCGACGCTGTCGTTTACCATCCGTCTGAATGACCGGACATGTCATCGCCCGCCAAAGCAGGCGATCCGGTAGCCCCGGGACTTGCTGTGAGCACGGCTTAAGTTCGACCTGACGCGCCGGGGGATGCTCGCATTGGCGGGGGCGCGGCGCCGGAATGGGATAAACTCTGAGAGTCACGGCAGTCACGAGAGCAATACTTTATGACCCACCATATCCTGATCGCCGGCGGCGGTATCGGCGGCATGGCGGCGGCGCTCGCTCTGATCGACCGCGGCTATGAGGTCGACGTTTACGAGCAGGCGGGAGAACTCAAGGAATTCGGCGCGGGCATCCAGATCAGCCCGAACGGCACGCGTGCCCTGCACGCGCTCGGCGTGCTGGACGAGTTGCGGCAGCTCTCCTGCGACACAGCCGGCAAAGAGGTCCGCCTGTGGAACACCGGCCGGACCTGGAAATTGTTCGATCTCGGCGCCGAGGCGGTCGAGCGCTATGGCTTTCCATACATCACGGTGTTCCGCCCCGACCTTTTGCGGGTGCTGGTCGATGCGATCCGCGCACGGAGACCGCAGGCGATCCATCTCGGCCGGCGCGTCACCGGCGTAGCCCAGAGCGGCGGCCGAGTCCTGCTGCGGTTCGCGGATGGCGGCACCGCCGCGGGCGATGCCCTGATCGGCGCCGACGGGATACATTCGGTGATCCGTCAGGCGCTGTTCGGCGGCGACAATCCACGGTTTCTCGGCATGATCGCTTGGCGTGGCGTGATCCCGATCGAGCGGGTGCCAGGGCATATCAGCCGCGACAAGGCGACCAACTGGATCGGGGTCGGCGGCCATGTGGTCCATTATCCGCTGCGGGCTGGCCAGCTGATGAATTTCGTCGGCATCCAGGAGCGCGCGGACTGGCAGATCGAGTCGTGGACCACGCAAGGGACCGCGCAGGAGTGCGCCAATGACCACGCGGGATGGCATGAGGACGTGCAGGCGCTGATTGCGACGTCGCCCAACCTTTTCAAATGGGCCCTGATGGGGCGCGATCCGCTGCCGCAATGGACGGTCGGCTGCGTGACTTTGCTGGGCGATGCCTGCCATCCGACCCTGCCGATGCTTGCCCAGGGCGCCGTCATGGCAATCGAGGACGCCGTGATTCTTGGCCGTTGCTTCGACAAATACGGCGACGTGCTCAGCGCACTGTCGCGCTACCAGGATGCCCGCATCGCTGTCACCGCCCGCAAGGTGGCCGGCGCCAACGACAATGCCAAGCGTTTTCACAATCCGGCGCTCGGCACCGAGCAGGGCGCCGGCGCCTACGTGGATCGCGAATGGAGCAGAGACGCCATCATCCGCCGCTACGAGTGGATTTTTACCTACAAGGTCGATGCGGTCGAGATATGAGGATTCAGCAATCAGCGGTCAGCAACCAGAGGTCCTCGCGGGCGGCGCGCCGCGACGGGAAGGCTGCCCGGAATTAACCATGGCCGAGGCTGTCGCGCGCACGAGGAGCGGCAGTGTGGTAGATAACGCGCCCCAGCGATTTTGGAGGTGACGCATGCTAAAGCTGGTGGGCTGGCTGGTCGTCATCGCTTTGATCGGGTTCATCATTGTCAACGTCCTGTTTGAAATTGTCGAGAGGTTTCTGGAATTCGCGGAAAGCAATCTTACGACAGTCTTGGTCATATGCCTGGTAATTCTGATCGTCGTGTTGTCCAGCCTTTGAGCTGCTGTCGGGCAACGCGTGGTCGCAGCCCGAACGTTGATCGGGAAGGCAGATTTTTGAAGGCCGTGTGCTGGTAAAGTTGCTGACCCCTGATCATCACTGATCTTGCCGGGACTGCGCCTCGGTGCAGCCACACTCACTCAATCGCGATCTCGACGGCAAAAGCCGATAGGCGTGCGCACCCTAGGGGTTGCGGGCGCGATCGCCCTCTGGCGTCGCGAGCGGCAGCGGACGCGATCACTTCGGCCGACCCCGCCAGCGTCATTTTCAGGGCGTGTTGACAGGCATCGGCTTCCGTGAGGCGGGGCGATCGTGTATTTGGCAGCCGGGTCCATGATGGACCGGCACCGCCTGCGTATGGACGATCGCTTGCCTCGGGCTGGTCTGCGGCCTTGCGGGACGGCATCGTCGCCACAGACGTGCTGCTCGTGTTCGTGTTACTGTTGTTTTGCGGACCGCTTGAGCGCATCTGCCAGCGCTGGCCCGGCGCGCCTTTCACAAAGACGGGGAGCCGTGAGACTTGCGGACACAGGCGGCGGCATTTCTCGAAGGAACGCAGCCGTGAGACGGCATGCTTGAAACGATCGCCCGCGCCTGCTCTCATTCACCAGAGATGGCCCCTGGCGACAGCAAGAGGATTTCGAGAATGCCATCTGTGAGCGATTGGAAGGTCCCGCCGAACGAGCAGCCGCGGCTCGCGGACTATGCGTTCGACCTTAATGTTGTCATGGGCGCGGTGGTGGGGCTGCGCGCGACGATCCCGGAGGACGCCTTTACGGCACAGGTCCTCGGAACCGAGCGAGCCGGAAACGGTGTCGTGATCCGCGAAAGCGGCCTCGTACTCACCATCGGATATCTCATTACGGAAGCGGAAACGATCTGGCTCAGCCCGCGTGCCGGGCCGCCGGTCCAAGGCGATGCTCTTGCCTATGATCCGGAGACCGGTTTTGGTCTGGTGCAGGCGCTGGCGCCGCTCGACGCCCCCGCGCTCCCGATCGGCAGTTCCGCCGAGTCAAGGGTCGGCGATCGCGTCGTCGTGGCCGGGGCCGGGGGACGCCAGCACTCTGTCGCGGCGGAGATCGTCGCCAAGCAGGAGTTCGCCGGCTATTGGGAATATGTACTGGACGAGGCGATCTTCACCGCCCCGGCGCACCCGAACTGGGGCGGCACCGCGATGATCGGAGCATCGGGGGACTTGCTCGGGATCGGCTCGCTTAAGCTTGAACAGGGGCGAGAAAACCAGGTCGACCAGCGCCGCGAACCGGCCGCCGGTCATCTCAACATGGTTGTGCCGATCGACCTGTTGAAGCCGATCCTCGATGACCTGTTGCGGCATGGCGGGCCCAACCGGCCGCCCCGCCCCTGGCTTGGCCTCTACGCGGCCGAAATTGAGGACCGGATCGTGGTGATCGGGCTTGCAGAGCGCGGTCCGGCGCGACGGGCCGGACTGCATACCGGCGACGTGGTGCGAGCCATTGGCGGTGAGGAGGTTCGCAATCTTGCCGGGATGTTCCGGCGCATTTGGTCGCTCGGCCAGGCCGGTGTGGAAATTCCGATCTCGCTGGATCGCGATGGACGTATCGTCGAGCACAAGATCGCCTCTGCGGATCGCAGCAGGTTCCTCAAAGTGCCCCGGCTGCACTGATCAGCAATTAGTGAGCCGTCATCCGCAATCAAAGTTCTATTCGCTGGCCGACGACTGTCATCCGCGCGCCTGGATGGCGTTGCCAACCAGCGTCTTGCCGAGCGACCATATCGCGCCCGGTACGCGATGTGTGGCCGCGATGACATCGTCGAAGGCCTGCTCGATCAGCTCGCAGTCCTCGTCCGAGATGATCAGGGGCGGCAGCAGCTTGATGGTGTGGCTGGCGTGTCCGGCTACCTGGGTCAGCACCCTGTAGTCCTTGAACAGCGGGATTGTGACGAGCTGACAGAACAGCCCTTTGTTGGCGGTTTCCAGGAGATTCCAGCTTGCTTTGAGCCTCAATGAGTTCGGCGGCCCAAACTCGACGCCGATCATCAGGCCTTTGCCGCGCACCGCGCGCACGAATTCGTGTCGCTCGAACAGCCGTCCGAAGGTGAGCCGCAGCCGCTCGCCAAGCCGCTCAGCGCGGGCGATGAGATCCTCATGCCTGATGACTTCGAGGGTCGCGATGCCGGCGGCCATGGCGAGGTCATTCTTGGCGTAGGTCGACCCGTGCACCACGGCGCGGTCGAGACGGTCAAAAATCTTGTCATAGACCCGCTTGCGGGTCAGCACCGCGCCCACCGGCACGTGGCCGCCCGACAATGCTTTGGCGAGCAGCACCATGTCAGGCTCGACTTGCCAGTGCTCGACCGCGAGGAACCGCCCGGTGCGGCCGAGCCCGGTCTGAATCTCGTCGGCGACAAACAAGCTCCCGTGACGGCGGCACAGAGCTGCCGCCTCGGGCAAATAATCGTCGGCCGGCATATTGACGCCTTTGCCCTGGATCGGCTCGACGATGAACGCCGCGATGTCGCGTGAGGTGAGCGCGCGCTCAAGTGCCGCGAGATCATTGAACGGTACCACACGGCAGTGCGGCAGCAGGGGCTCGAAACCGTTTCGGAAGATTTCGTCGCCATTGAGCGACAGCGACCCGTTGGTCAAGCCGTGAAACGCATGCTCGCAATAGACAATTCCGGGACGACCAGTGGCCCGGCGGGCAAACTTGATCGCTGCCTCGGTTGCCTCGGTGCCGGAGTTGGCAAAAAACACCTTGTCGAGGTAAGGCACGAACTCCAGCAATCGCTTTGCCAGCACGCCGGCGAGCGGCGAGACGTCGAACTGGACCAAATTGGGTAAATCTGCATCGAGCACGCCCTTGAGGGCTTCGCGCAGCGCCGGATGATTGCGCCCGATGGCGAACACGCCATATCCGCTCAGCAGGTCAAGATACTTGTTGCCTTCGCGGTCGAACAGATATTGTCCGGCACCGCGGCAGAACCTGACGTCGTATCCGATCGTGCGCAGCATCCGGACCATCTGCTCGTTGAGATGGCGCGCATGCATCTCATAGCGGTCGCCTTCGTTCTGCGCATAGAGGCGAGCGATGTCGACGTCCACGCTCCTGAGCGGTCCATCGCACGCATAGATCAGGTGGGGCCGATGGCTCAACTGATTCCCTCCTACCCGCGTGTTCGGCGAATGTCGAAATATCGCCGGAAACGATAGCTAAAGCTGTAATTTGGTCATAGTTGCGCAACAAAACTGGCCAAACATATCATGCGCTCGATTGCGGTGATCTGGGCTGCGACATTTTTGCTTGCCGGTTTTGCTGCGGCCGCGGAGCGCCAGCCGACCGGCGAATGGCGCACGGGCGACGGGCGCGCCAACGTTCGGATCGACGACTGCGACGGCGTGCTGTGGGGAATTATCTCGTGGGAGAAGGACCCAGGCGGGGTAGATTCGTATAATTCCGACCCGGCCGCACGCCATCGCCCGACCCTCGGGCTACACATCCTTCGGGCGATGAAACCGGCCAAACCCGGGCTTTGGCAGGGCGAGGTCTACAACCCCGAGAATGGCAAGACCTATGATTCGACAATCAGCCTGGCCTCGCCGGACGTGCTGAGAGTCGAGGGTTGCGTGCTGGGCTTCTTGTGCGGAGGCGAGAACTGGACGCGGATCAAGGCGGTTGCAGGCAGTGCGCCGGCGCAACGCGCGCCAACCAAGGATGCGGCTGCTTTTCCACTGCAATCTGCCTGCTCAGGTATCGCGCAGGATGCGGGGGCGGCCCATCAGGGCGGGCTGAAATAGCACAGCCGCCGCAAGTGTGCAGCACAGCGACAAGGCCAGTAACTTGCCCATGCTCGACGTTCCGGGGTGGCTCGACAGCCACAGGCTGCCGAATGCCGTAGCGGTGGTGGCGGCACTGAAGATAACGGCCCGCGTCAGGCTCGACTGCAGGAGCTTGGTGCCGCCGGCGCGCCACGAGAGAACATAGTAGATCTTGAAAGCAACGCCCACGCCGAGCAGCAGCGGCAGCGCAATGATGTTGGCGAAGTTGAGCGGCAGCCTTATCAGCACACAGATCTCTAGCGTCAGGACGCCTGCCAGCATCAGCGGAACGAGGGTCAGCAGCACATCGCCGAACCGGCGCAACGCGAACCATAACAAAATCGCAATCGACCCCAGCGCCCAGACTCCGGCTTGCAGGAAGGCCCGCACGACGGTATTGCCGGACTCGAGAATCGAGATCGGTCCGCCGATCGCGCCAGGCTCGACCGCCAGCACCGCTCGTGCAAATGCGCGGATGTTCTCGTTGTCGTCCGGGTCGCCCTTCGGGGTGGCCTCGACCCGAATGTTGCCGTCCTCGCTGCGCCACCGCAGAAGGAGTTCAGGCGGCAGATTGTCGATCGATACCTGCTTTGCCAGCAGGAGATTGCGGATATCCTCAAGCTTGCTCGTGAGCGGCACGATGAAAGTCTGTTCGGCGCGTTTGCGCACTTCCTGATCGGCAGCGGCGAGTTTCGACAAGGCGCGCGCGAGGCGCCGGGCGGCCTCGCTGCCCGGTCCGGCCTGTTCGGCCGCCGCTGTGGTGAGACCATCGATTGCGCGCTTAAGCGCCTCGATATTATCGGCGTCTGTCGCTAGCGGCCGCGGCGGCGCACGCAGGACCGGATTGAGAACGCTCGCAGCCTGCGCGATCATCGCAAGCTTTTCGGTCTGGTCGGTGGGAACGAAGTCTGCAAGCGTGATCACCCGATCAACCTCGGGCAGGGCCTTGAGCCGTTGCGCCGTTCGAGCGGCCGCGGCGATCGACGGCACCAGCACGTTGACGGAGTTGGCCCCGGCATTGGGATCGCGCCGCAGATCGAGATAGGCCGCGATCGACTCGACCTTCGGACTGCGCAGATTCATCGGGTTGAAGTCGAAATGGAGAAAATACAGCAGCGGCAAGCCCGCGATCGCCAGGCCAAGGGTTGTCGCAACGATCAGACCGCGGTGATTTTCGAGAAAGGCATCGACCGGCGCGAGCCATGCAAATCCAAGCCCTTCCGGCTCCCCGGGCGGGTGCAGCACGTAGAGCAATGCCGGCAATACCGTGATGCTGGTCAGGTAGGCGATGATCATTCCGGCGCCGGCGATCTCCCCCAGTTCGGAGATGCCGCGATAGGAGGTCGGCAGGAACGACAGAAAACCCGCAGCGACAGCCGCAGCCGCAAGCGTCAGCGGAATTCCGGCACGCGCGCCCGCCTGAAACAGCGCCTTTCGCAAGTCCGGCATTTTGAACCGCTCCTGCCGGTAGCGAACGCTGAACTGAATGCCGAAATCGACCCCAAGACCGATAAACAGCACGGCGAAGGCAATCGAAATGAGGTTGAGCGCGCCAACCAAAACCAACCCGACCATGGCGGTGATCGACAGGCCAATGAACAGCGCGACGACGACGGCAAGGATGATCCGAAATGACCGCAACGCCAGCCACAAAATAATCAACACCAGCGTCAACGTCATGGTTCCATTGACGAGAGCGCCGTCCTTGACGGTGGCAAATTCCTCATTGGCGATCGGCACCGGACCGGTGAGCCGGACGCGCGCCTGAAAACGCGAGGCAAGCTCGAGACTCTCGCTAGCCGCACGGATCGCGTCGGTCGCCTCCTTTCCGGGCTCCAACACGGTAAAGTCGAGTTTTGGCCTGACATCGATAAGGCGCCGCAAATCGCTCGGCGTGGACGGTGTGCCGCTGACAAGCTCTTGCCATGAGAAGGTCGCCGGCAGACCAGCTAACACACGCTCGAGTGCGGCGCTCGCCGTGGCGAACGGCTGCGCCACATTGTCAAGCGTCAGTTCATGCTCGCGGACGCCGGCCAACACCAACGCAATCATCTGACTGAGACCACGCAAGCTCGGGTCTACGACCGGAACACGCACGAGAGGCGCTGCCACAGCAAGCTGCTTGGTGATCGCGCCGACTTCATCTTTTGACCGGAACAGCAGCCCGTTCTGCGCAAAAAACGGTGTGCCGGTCAGTGGTGTGACCGACGGAAACAGTTCTTTGCGGGTCGCTAGCCTGTCTGCCAGGGCAGAACTGGCGAGCGCCGCCAGCTCCGGCGTCGGCGCGTCTACAACTATAAGTATGTTATCGTCCTGACCAGGAATAGATTTTTCAAAATTGAGTTCACGCTGGCGCCACGGAAGCTCTTCCGAAATCAGCGTGTTGATATCGGTGTTAATAGCAAAGTTCTTCGCAGAATAGTAACATGATGCCGCCGCAAGAAGTACAAACACTGCAATCGTCGTATAAGCATATTTCGTGCACAAGCCAATAATAGTGACGATGGCTGTCTTCACCATATTGTCCGATATCCTGGTTGCCGCAACCACAATGGATGCCGCACGGGCTGTTGTTCGAAGCTTGCGTTGGTGAGGAGCCGCCAACGGACCCCGTTAGATAACGACAAAAGACAACATGCTAGACGATATTGTGGCGCATCCTTCCTCTAAATTGACGCCTTGCGACCTGATGTTTGCCCGAGCGGAACCCGCAGTCCCGCCCCCTCACTCTAGCCTCATTCCGCCTCAGTTTAGCCATGAATGCGCGACGCCAGGTATCAAGATAATTCGAATTCGCGCTGCACTCAAAACGGAAATTTCGTGCTAGGAACATACCTGGGGTGAGGGGCTTTATCGGATCAAGCTTAAGTCACCGGCGTTATTGCCGGCTCAGTCGAGATCATTGCCGGCCGCCCTCCCCCGGCCCGCAAGGTATGTGTTGCTTTTTGGGAAAGAGCTGCGAATGACAATACCTTTCTTCAAGGAGATGAAGATCTCGGCCTACCTGCTGAAGCAGAGGCTGCTTGGCCGCAAACGCTACCCATTGGTGCTGATGCTGGAACCGCTGTTCCGGTGCAATCTCGCATGCGCGGGCTGCGGCAAGATCGACTATCCGGAGCCGATCCTCAATCGCCGCCTATCGGTCGAGGAGTGTCTGGCGGCGGTGGATGAATGCGGCGCCCCCATGGTGGCAATCCCCGGCGGGGAACCGCTTATCCACAAGGATATTGGCGCGATCGTCAAAGGGATCGTTGCGCGTAAGAAATTCGTCTCACTGTGCACCAACGCCCTGCTGCTGGAGAAGAAGCTCGATCAGTTCGAGCCGTCGCCTTACCTGTTCTTCTCCATTCATCTCGACGGGCTGCGCGATCACCACGACAAGTCGGTGTCGCAGCAGGGCGTATTTGACCGCGCCGTATCGGCGATCCGCGCCGCCAAGGCGCGCGGATTTGCCGTCAACGTAAACGCCACGATATTCGATGGGCATTCCGCCGATGACGTCGCCGCATTCCTGGATTTCGTCAAGACGCTGGGTGTCGGCGTCTCAATTTCGCCCGGCTACGCCTACGAGCGGGCTCCCGACCAGGACCATTTTCTCAGCCGCCGCAAAACCAAGGAGCTGTTCCGCCGCGTCTTCGCGCTCGGCCGGGGTAAGCGCTGGAACCTGATGCATTCGGCCCTGTTCCTCGATTTTCTTGCCGGCAATCAAGTTTTCCATTGTACGCCTTGGGGCATGCCGACGCGGAATATTTTCGGGTGGCAAAAGCCGTGCTACCTGCTCGGCGAAGGCTATGCGAACTCATTTGCGGAATTGATGGAAACGACGGACTGGGACACCTACGGCACCGGCCGCTACGAAAAATGCGCGAACTGCATGGCCCATTGCGGCTATGAGCCGACGGCAGCAGCCGCCAGCTTTGCCCACCCGCTCAAAGCCCTCAAAGTGGCATTGCTTGGAGTGCGCACCGAAGGCCCGATGGCGCCGGAAATCTCGCTCGCGCGGCAGCGCCCGGCGCAGTACGTGTTTTCACGCCACGTCCAGAAGATGCTGGCGCAGATCGGAAAGCCCAAGGTTCGCGCCAAGGAAGCGGCGACTCGGAACTAGCGCCCGACGCGCCGCCCAGCTGTCGAGAGCCAGGCGGAATAATGTCGGCACCTGCTTCGGGTGCCGGATGAGTGATTGCATGATCGCCTGAAAGTCAATTCCGCCGTCAGCATTGGTCGCGACGAGCGCGGCCGGCGGCAACGCCCGATCTGACGGATCGGTAATCACCCGAAACGCCGCGAACGGAACACGATGTTCGACCGCGATCCGTGCAGCCAAATGGGATTCCATGTCGACCGCAACCGCACCGGTCCTTTCATGAAGCCTTCGCTTGGCGTCGGCGCACACAATGGGCACGTCTGATCCCGCAATGTCGCCAAACGAAACGGCTTGTCGGGCGGCAAACCGCGACGTCCTTCCCTGAACCGCGTCAATCAGCGACCGCGACCACCCGCTGTCGCTCGCATACCGAGCGCTCTCGGTAATGATGTTGCGCCCGACCACGCAGGCCCCCGGCTTCAGGTGTGGCGCCAATCCTCCGGCGATGCCAAAACTCAAGACACCGTGACAGCCTTTGCGAACCGCAGTCTCAAGTGAGCGCCGGAACTGTATCGACCCACCGCCACAGACGACGGTGATGCTGGGACCGGCCACGATGCGGGCTTCAAAAGCGAGACCCGTTGCAGCCACAAAACGTGGCCCGTTGGCACCACCCAATGAAACCCCCTGTCGTCCTAGCCCCGAAAACACCCTTGCCGGAAACGCAGCGAGCCCGGCGACGCCCGCAGCCGCGCGCGCCACATAAGCACGTGAATCGCCAGAATTCAAGATTACTTATCAATTAGTTAACAACCGTGGCTTTTGTGTCACATGCCGAACGCGACGGCACGACTGTTGCTGGATTTTAAAGCACGATAGCGGGCGAGAGCCCACAGCGGGAAATATCTTCGA
>JASHRR010000646.1 GCA_030037185.1 Xanthobacteraceae bacterium
CGGTCTTCGGCTCCCATAGCGCCGTCCTCGCCTGCATGCGGGTTTAATCCCGCCACCACAATCCGCGGATTGGCAATACGAAATCGCTTGGCCAGATCTTGCGCTGTGATCCGCCCGGTCTCGAGGATGAGGTCGGTGTCGAGCGCCCTTGGGACCTGGGCCAGAGGCAGGTGGATCGTCACCGGTACGACGGCGAGCTCGGGCGACCACAGCATCATGACCGGCCGCCTTGTCTCTCCCGTCGCCTCGGCTGCGAGCCGCGCGAGGTATTCGGTGTGGCCTGGCTCGGTAAACCCCGACCGATAAAGGACATTCTTGGCGACCGGATTGGTGACAATCGCCGCAGCCTCGCCATCGAGCACGTGGCGCACACCGAGACGGATCGAGGCAATCGCCGCGGGTGCACTTGTCGCATCGGGATGGCCCGGCGTTGCGGTAACGGCTGTCGCGATATCGACGATCGGCAATGCGCCGGCAAATAGCGCGGCCGCTCCGGCCGGCTCGCTCGCCGCAAGGGGAATCGGCGGACCGGTCAGCTTGGCGCGATGCGCCAGAAACTCCAAATCGCCGAGGACATAGAATGGCGGCAAGCCCAACGCGAGGCGCTGGCGCCACAGTTCAATTGCGAGGTCAGGCCCTATTCCGGCCGGCTCGCCGAGGGTCAGCGCAATCGGACGCCCCATCGCGTCACGTACTCCCATTGTTTTCATTAGAGAATTCATAGCCATAGTGCGTTTACGTCGCATCAACCACTGAGGCGAGCTGCGCCTGCGCCCGTAGGTATCGAGCCACTTATGTTGGCATGGCCGCGCCGTTCTTGCACCTCTTGGCAGCTAACTCCAGCTCGCCATCGACCTTTCGATTGATGCACAACGAGGCGTAGAAGTGCCGCAGGGGGCAAAGCCCGGTGTGCTTGAGCTTGCGGCATCGCCTACCCGGGCCGCGTCGCAAGCCGGTCCTGTACGTCACGGCATTGGCGCCGGCGCTGATCGCCGCCAGCCGGCCGCCCAATGGTTGTAGCGGCCGGCACGCCGGCGAACGCGCGGTTCGTAAGTCCATGATAGCGGGCTCACGAGCCCAGCGTGGAAGAGCCGCCCAGCGGGGCCAAATCGGAGCGGGGCTTGATTTAAACGAAAAATGGCCGCTGAGCTGGGCGCGAGCTTGCGGTTATCGCCCCGGCGCCGCTGGCTGATGGTCCTGTCGCTGCCCGCACCGCCGCGCCGAGATGAGCGATTGTGCGACGAATTCGGCGAGCACGTCCACCCGTTTGGGCCGCCGGCCGCCGGGCGGTGTCACCCAGTGGACTGACCCGGATGCTAGCGACCATTCCGGCAGCAGCCTCTCCAGGCGTCCATCGGTGAGCGCATCGCGCACGATAAATTCGGGCAACACCCCAAGGGCGGTGCCGGCGATCAGCGCCGGCATCATGGCGTCGCCGTTATTGACGCGCAGCGGACCCGACGGGCGGATTGACGCGGATTTCCCGTTCTTGCTCGTGAACCGCCAGGTCTCCGGCGCCGTGGCATGGCCATAGGTGATGCAGAGATGGTCGGCGAGATGCAACGGGTGCCGCGGCCTGCCGTGCTGTTTCAGATAGCCGGCTGAGCCCACCAGATAACGCGGCATTCCGCAGAGCCGCCGCGCGACGAGCGAAGAGTCCGGCAACACGGCGATGCGGATCGCCGCATCGAAGCCACCGCCGATCATGTCGATCATGGCGTCGCTCAGATGCAGATCGATCGCGACGTCCGGATATTTGGCGAAGAACTCCGGCAGAAGCGGCGCCAGGTGCAAAACGCCGAACGACATCGGCGCTGCCAGCCGCACCAGGCCGCGGACCGCCGTCGACCGAGCCAGCGCCTCGTCCTCGGCGGCCTCGCCCTCGGAGAGGATGTGGGCGGCACGAGCAGACAGCTGCCGCCCGGCCTCGGTCAATGCGATCCGTCGTGATGTGCGATTGAACAACCGAGTTTTGAGTTTCGCCTCGACCCTGCTGACGGCCTTTGAAACGGTCGCTTTGGAGAGCTTGAGCTCCGCGGCGGCGGCCGCGAAGGAGCGCGCCTCTGCGACCTTTGCGAAGATCGCCATGCCCTCGAGATCCGGTAGGTTCGACATCTCAAATCCAGAAACAATTGATTTCCATAATTTCTATTTTCAATCAACGCGGTTGTCCATAGCTGTATCGCGACGCAACGACATTCCCCGGAGGATCACATGATCGAACGTAGACCCTTCAACAAACTCGCCGCGGCGGATCATGGCTGGCTAAAGGCCAAGCACCACTTCTCGTTCGGCCACTACGCGGACCCCGCCCGGATGGGTTGGGGAACGTTGCGGGTGTGGAATGACGACGAGATCGCCTCCAACACAGGCTTTCCGCCGCATCCTCATGCCAACATGGAAATCATCACCTATGTCCGCGAGGGCGCCATCACGCACAAGGACAGCCTTGGCAACGAGGGGCGCACCGAGGCGGGCGATGTGCAGGTGATGAGCGCGGGGTCCGGCATCCGGCACGCCGAATACAATCTCGAGCCGGGGCCGACCCGGATCTTCCAGATCTGGATCACCCCCCCACACCGGGGTGGTTCGCCGGCCTGGGGCTCGCAGCCCTTCCCGAAGGGCGACCGCTCGGGGCGTTTGGTGACGCTGGCGAGCGGCTTCGATCAGGACACCGAGGCGCTGCCGATCCGCGCGGATGCGCGCGTGCTCGGTGCCACTCTGAAGGCCGGCGAGTCGGTCGAGTATGCGCTCGGCGCGCAACGTCACGGTTATCTGGTCCCGGCTTCGGGCGCGGTCGAGGTGGATGGCACCCGGATCGACGCCCGCGACGGCGCCGCCATCAAGGACACCGACGTCGTTAAGATCACAGCGATCGCAGATTCAGAGCTGGTCTTGGTCGACACCCCATAAGGGGTGTCTCGACCGATCTCACATACACAGCAAGGGACGCGAAAATGCCAAAGGTTCTGGTTCTCTACTATTCATCCTACGGCCACATCGAGGCGATGGCGAATGCAGTCGCCGAGGGGGCACGCGAGGCCGGTGCGCAGGTCGACATCAAGCGAGTGCCCGAGCTGGTCCCCGACCATGTCGCGCGCAAATCGCATTACAAGCTCGACCAGACCGCGCCGATCGCCATGATCGAGGATCTCACGAACTACGACGCCATCATCGTCGGCGCGGGCACCCGGTTCGGCCGCCTGTCGTCGCAAATGGCCAATTTTCTTGATCAGGCGGGGGGGTTGTGGATGCGCGGTGCGCTCCACGGCAAAGTCGGCGGCGCGTTTACGTCGACCGCCACACAACATGGCGGGCAGGAGACCACGCTGTTCTCGATCATCACCAATCTTCTGCATTTCGGCATGGTGGTTGTCGGCCTCGACTACGGCCATGCCGGGCAGATGAGGCTCGATGAGATCACCGGCGGCTCACCCTATGGCGCCACGACCATTGCGGGTGGCGATGGTTCACGCCAGCCCACCGCCAACGAACTGCAGGGCGCCCGCTATCAGGGGCGCAAGATTGCCGAGACGGCGAAAAAGCTGCACGGCTGAGACCCGCGACGGCGAAGCGAATCTGCAATCGGCGACGGGGTTGGCGTCTGTCGGTCGCGGACGGACCATAGGCGGCTGTGGAGAACCGACATGGCGCGTCGCGGTGAGTAGAGTATAGGCACGATGCAATCGCGGCTTGGATCCTCATGAGGAGGCTGCCGACCTGGTGGCGGCCGGCAGGCTCAGGTTGGCTGCAGTTCAATTTCCGGCGACCGACAACAGGGAGATGGCGAGCATGCGGGTAGCCTGGAAGCAATTGCCGTTCGGAGTCCAGGCTGTGGTCGCCGCAGCGCCATCGCTCTCCATCTTTCACGCGTCGGGGTGCTAGCGCAGACGGCGAGCGGGCAAGACAACAAGACCGCATGGGACGGTTACCAGAACGTCCGTCCCGCCCGTCAACAGAGTGCTCGTAGGCGCGATCGATCTGCATGCACATCGCGACCCGACAGCTACCCGCGCCAGTGGGACGGTTTCGACGTCGCCAAGCTGGCAAAGGATCACGGCATGCGCGGCGTGGTGTTAGAGACTCACTGGACCGAGACCGCTGGCCTCGCGTAGCTCGTGGGCAAGTACGGACAGAGGGCGTTGAAGTATTCGGAGGATTGTCGCTTGATACGCCGGTTGGCGGCGTCAACCCGCGAACCGGCAGAGCAACTGCTCGACATACATCGGCCCCGGCGCCGGTGGATGATGGCGCGGGGCTCGAAGATGCGAACTGCACTGGCACGACATTTCGTTCCATTACCGCTGCGACAATCAATTCAGCTCACCGAGGTGGCGTTCCAGAATCTCAGTCGCAGGCCCACACGTACTCGCCGTAATAGTTCGACCATACCCAGCACGGGCCAACCCCGTAGTACCACCAACGGCCATGCCAGAAATGCCGCCGGTGTCCGCGCGCGCCGAATGCGCGCCCGTGAAATGAAGGCCCGACGTGTGCGGGTCCACGCCGAGCCGCGATCCGTGCGCCGGATCCGTGCCCAGCCCTGAAATGTCCGCCCGCAACGTGTCCGCCAAAGTGTCCGCCGCCAAAGTGTCCGCCGCCAAAGTGTCTGCCGCCGAAGTGTCCGCCACCGCCGTGACCGCCGCCATGACCACCGCCGTGAGCCGCAGAAGCATCGGTGGCGAGCGATAGGCTGCCAAGCGCGAGAATTGCGGCCAACGCAAGGACTGATTTCCTCGTCATGTTTTGGCTCCTTTTTCCGCGCGCCCCTTGCAAAAAACTTACGAGAAGCGCGATGAACCGAAACTGAACTAGTAATCACAAGAGCGTGTGTGATTTATCACAGTAAATGCCGCCGCGAGCGGCCTCGCGAGGGTGTGGCGGTGAGTTGCCGGTTTGCTCCCTTCTCGGTTTTGTCTTGAATGGGTAAACTATTTCATATCATGTTTTGTGAGACATTAATTTATCACGTAATCGTATCTCAAAACGGCTGATCTTTTTCCACAGTTTAAGATATTGTTGAGCTGGAGAATGCGATCGCGTTTCAACGCTCGATCGGGATCTGTCCACTCGATGCCGTCGCCGGATGCACTGTGGTGAAAGGGAGCGACACCTTTACCGATGCTAAGCAACGCTCACGCCGGTTCATGCATGAAGGCGAGAGCATGGTGATTACCCGGATCCCCGCCGGGCGCGCGAGATGAAAGCTCAGGCCTCGGGCCACGGCTGTCGCGGGCGAGCGTCGATCGAGTTGGAAACGCCTGACGTGGCCAGCCAGCCCATCAGGTCATTTACCAACTGCCACTCGATGGCTTGCTGGATTGCCGTGCACGGACAACCATGCCTGTGATGCGGCCTCCCAAGGAGGCCGGAGAAGCATGAGGTTAACCGGAATTTTTGCAGTGCTGCTAGTGGGGACTCTAGCGGGCTCCGTCGAGGCTGACTCGGGTGGTGATTGCCGTCGTACGCCCTGTTACCCGTCATATTCTCGCGACGACTATGGCGGCTGCAGGGGGTGACGGACGCCTACGGCGGGTGCGGCGGCTATCGCGGCTCCGCTGGTGGTTGCGGTGGTTACGGCGGCTGCGGTGGCTATGGCCGGTGCGGTAGCTATGACTATAGTGCTATGCCTGGACCGGCCGCTGATCCACCTTAATTTCTCGGAACAGTCGTTGGCCCCGACGCCTGACGGGATGGTGGAGCGCCGGGGCCGATCACGACTGGTCGCCATTTCCGCAGGAGATCGGATAGAGCTGGCGTCAGCCGCGATGGCAAAGCACCGCGAGGTTTGGTTGTCAGTCGGCTGTTCGACTCGTTTTTACAAAAGACGCAGTCAGCGTGTCCGCCATGCAACACCGACGGCGCAAACTTTCTCTGTTTGCTGCAATCCCTGTTGAGAGGGTGCCACCGTCGCATCGGCCATATGCGCTGCGGCTCGAGGGCCGGTGGAGAATAGCTTGACTGCCCGAAACACCGGCGCAGAGTTCCCCCGACTTTTATAACCAAGGGAGTTCCCCGACTTTGCCGGGCAGTAGGAGTTTGAAAGGGCGATTGCAGCGCAGCGCCGCCTGCTCCGGAATGGTGACGAAAATCCTCCGCCATCACACGTGGAGATTGCGTCGATGAACGAGGATGAAAGCCTAACTGACCCCAAGTGGGAGTTCAAAAGCGCGTTCAGTCCCGATGCCGAAGCAACAGTGCCCCGCCGCACCTTCTGGGCTCGAACGAGCGGAACCAGCCGATCGGGCCAGGGCTGGGTGTTCCACCGGGCCTCGCCTTTAGCATCTGCTGGGCCGGCCCCGGTTCGACCAGCACTCGCCAGGCGCGCCCCGCAAAAGCCGCTGGCGCTGAATCGCTGCAATGCGGATGTCGTTACCTTCTCGGGCGAGCTTCGAGGAAACCGGTCGGGAACTTGCTGGCCGCGGCGGATACTCTGCGTCTGCCACGGGACTGACCTGAAGCGGTTCAGGAGTTGGAAGGTGATCGGAACTCGGGGCAATCTCGGCAGGCCCAATACGGTGCGGCGCCACTCCTACATCTCGGAACACGGCTTGCGCCGCTGGCGTTGATGGTCCGCGACAATCCAACTTTGGTGGTTTTGATGGCGGATACGCGGGAAAGCGAAAATGTACAATTCCTCGCCGGCCAGGTGCATGCACTCGTCGGCTTTGGCATAGCTATCATCAATACCCATCCCTCGCCCGCTGAGCTGAGCCAGCACATCGAGGCTGCCGAGCACGTCACGCTCGCGCATGTAGAATCGACGCTCGTGATCGAGGATTTCCTCGATGGCGTAAGAAATGTGTTCGATCGTTTGAAAATTGCCGTGGCGGAGGCTGAGGCCCGGCAGGCGGCGCAAACAGCCGTTCCGGAAGACGTTTCCGAGGGCTCTGACTGGGAGCAAGCGGAAACGGCGCAAGTGACCAAGGAACGGCAAAACCATCCCTGAAAATGCGGGGCATCGGGGGCGCTGGCGCGCAAGGCGCTCAGGTCGCTGGCCATGCTGAGGCTCCGCTGAGCCGCCTCGCGACCTGTGTTTTTGCACACCACTTGGCGGCCGCAGCAATGGTATCGTACGCTCGAGAGCTTGCTTGCAAGGAGGAGACGCATGCGGGCCGCGTACGGGTGTTTCTGCGATCTGGCGTCGACCTCTCTTCGGGGGCGAGCGGACACCTCGGCCCCATGTTCGCAGCTGCGACCGCGAGCGGTGCCCGTCCGGTGTGGTCGGGTTGGTGATCATTGTCGGGGTCAGTTAGGGCCGTAACAAGCGTAAGAAAGCACTCGGTATCCATGAGCCGAAAGCAAAGATCACGGCCAACCCCGGGAACAACGGTGAATGATAAGTGACTGGCGGCATCGGGTCCCGATTCACATACAGGAATATGCCGATGAACAGCACCAGGGCGGTCCACCAGAGAAGGAAAGCCTTCCGATACACTGACATTTGGAGAATCCTCCGGGCACAATCTGCCGGCTGAACATTAGTGGATCGTCGGTCACCTACAGCCACAACCGTTAACGATCGGTTCGCGATCAAGGCGTGGGGCTCTGGAACGTACTTACCGCCTTATGCGTTGACGGGTCGCAGACGGCGGCCATGATGTGTGGGGGCTGGGATGAGGAAAAGCATCGGGCCGTCGTCGGCGGCGGGCACGACCCGATCACGGCAGAGGCGCAGGAAGCGCCTGCAGACTAAATTCTCAATGGTCGATCCGCAGGCGTGCCTCTCGCATGGCGCAGATATTTTATTTGCAATGCGTGCGCGCCGCCGCGGGGATAACTTGCTGCGATGACCACAAATGCCGTCGCCAGACCGAGGCAGATGAAGAAGAATTTCCTGTACCGGGACATGGGGGACGGACCCTCTCCAACCGCCTTTGCTGCGGCCCAAAATCACCAGCCATTTTGACCATAACAGGGCATAACAGCCCGCTGCGGCCGTTTTCGTCATCACCGCTGGGGGGTTGTGGACCCATCCGGCCCGCAAGCGCTGGAATTGCCGTCGCCGTTCGCGCAGGCATCGCGGGATAGTGGTGGGGCAAGACTACGCGCGAGAGATGTGCCGGTAACGTTCTTGGGTCATGTCTATGCGACATGAAACGGCAGCGCGTAGCGAAAAATCGATCAGCGGTCGCTACTTGCGTTCGATCATCGCCTGGCGGCGCAGCTCGCGAAGATAGTTCTTGGCCTTCGCCTCGAATTGTTCACTAAACAGCTTGTCGCGCGCCTGTTTTTTTTCGGGTGTTTCGGATTTCGTTTCCTTTTTCTCGCACAACGCAAACAGCTCGACGCCCTGCGCCGTCGTCTCCGGGGGGGTCAGGTGACCGACCTCGGTCTTATCGAGGATTTGCCGTAAGGCGGGCACCAGGTCGGAGGAATTCTTAGTGATCGGCTCGCGGATCGCGACATCGCGCAACGAACGCGCGAAAAGCAGTCCGGTATCGCAGGTGGTGAAGCGGGAGCGCAGCGCCTCGGCGTCCTTGCGCCGAGCCTCCTGCAACGCCGTGTCGCCATGCGGCACCACAAACAGGATTGGCCGCAAGGTATAATCATAGCCGACCTCGCCGCCGTCGGCCTTCTTCTCGGTCTTCTCGGTCGCGATGACGTCGAGCACGCTCTTCTCGCTGACCTGCAGGCTGGACTGGAACTTGCCGCGGATGATGTACTGCCAGCTCAGGTCGGCGCGCACGCGCGCCTTGAGCGTCTTTGCGTCGATGCCGCTCTGAGCGAGGTTCTGCGTAAGCTGGTCGGCAGTCACGTGCATGCGGTGTGCCATGTCGGCAAAGCTCGAATCGACATCAGCGTCCGTGACATCGATTTTGTAGCGGCGGGCGACCTGGGTCTTGAGCTTGTCGTCGATTAACTCCTCGATGACCTCCTGCCGCGAGGACGTCTTGTGCGCCGCGATCGTATTGAATTTCAAGCGCTGCTCAATGTCGTAATCGGTGATGATTTCGCCGTTGACCTGCAGGACGACATGCTGGGCGAGAGCCCGTGACGGTGTTGCGATTGCGGCGAAAATGCAGGCCGTGGCAATAATGACGATGCGGCCCTTTCCGCCTCTCATTCCGCGCCGAATCGGGGTCAAGTCTTGTCCTCCTCACTCAACGTGGGCGTACGACGTTCCAGTGTTTATACCTCAAGGCAGCGCCTCACGGGCAGGCGTCAAAAAGTAGCGCGCCCCGCCTCATTCGCTGCGGGCGCCGCCCCGCACAATTTCAAAAAACGATTCCGCCTCAATGGGTTGCGGTCACGCCCGCTGGCCCCGTCCAAGCAGCCGCAAGCGATCCAATCGGCTCCTGGTGAGTCGCGTTTTTCACTTGGCGCAACGTCGAGCCGATGACTGGCCGTCCGCGGACAAAAAAACCGCCGATGACGGCCGCCGGCGAGGGGGCGGAAACGCCGAACTCGACTACTGGGGTCCGCCGTTGGTCCCGCCGATCGTGCGCAAGCTGACCTGCAGCATGTAGGTCTGGCTCGAATTTTGCGCAAAACTGCCCGCTCCGGCGGCGGTATAATCCGCGTAATATTGAAATGACATGATG
>JASHRR010000647.1 GCA_030037185.1 Xanthobacteraceae bacterium
CTTCGCTCGACGACCTGCTGAAGGAGTTTGGGAAGCCAGGCATCATCAAGATGGATATCGAAGGGGCTGAATCACTTGCTCTTTCAGGTGGGAAAAGAGTTCTCTGGGAGTCACGACCGATTTGGCTCCTTGAAACACATGGACAGCCGGGGGATCAAGCTATCGCTCAGCTGAGAGATGCTCACTATAACGTCACCAAGATTGACAATTGGCACCCGGGCGCCGGAGAGCTTGTTGGTGGCGGGGCTGAACACTTCATTGCGTTACCGCTACCACTTCCGATTCCTTGTGCCAACCCACAGAATATTGCAGTTCCTGATCAGGTTTGATGCTGGCCGAAAAAGCCTTTCGCCAATGCGTGCATTGGGGAGGGGCAACAGGATGTGACGTCTGGGCCGAGGCCGTCGTGCTTATAAATTCGGCGAAATTCAAAAAATCAGCGGAAATCAAAAATGCCTGGCGGGCGCAGGCCAAGTCCCGGGCGCAAGCCAGGCCAACTGAACAAAGGCACGATCGACGCGGTCAAGTTCATGGGGCCGGTCGGCGAAACGCGATTGGCGTGCTGGTCAACGCGATGGAAGGCCGCTCGGTGCCATGGTCGTGCCGCATCCAGGCTGCCTCGCTCGTGGCTGACCGCGCTTTCGGGCGCGCTCGGCAGTCGGTAAGTCTTGAGGTGATGCGCGGCTCAACGATTTGACGCTCGATGAGCTGCGGCAGCTTGAGGCGCGGGTTGCCGGCGAACGGCTGACGATCGACGTGACCCCCAAACGGAAATACCGTCCTCCTAGACCATTGACTCGTTGGCGTCTTCGCCACAACCCAGATGTGCCCACGGTGATACCCATGGCCACACTCTTGGATCTGGTGCGGCAACGTCACGCTGAACTCGAAGCTGCGCCGATCTCCGATGAGCAGCGCGGCTTGGGCTGATGGCGCTCGCGGCCGGGACCGAAGAGGGCGATGAGGACGCCCGAACCCGGCTAAAGGCCGTGGAGCAGCTTTTCGCCGGGTCGAATCGGCCCTGCCGAGAAGCTATAGGCCCCCGGGAGACGGCGTCTCGACCCATGTCACAGGTTGCGTCCCCGAGCACCTTTGCTTCGAAGGGCGCACGTGTCCTCCGCCGTCCACTGGTAGTCGGCATTCGGGCCGCCGGCAAGGCCCCCGGGGTATTTGCTGCCGCCTGAGCCTGATCAAGTGATCAAGTCGTCTTCTGGTGCTTATTGAGCCAGCGCAAAATTACGCAGTTGAGAAAACGACTCGGATTTCGATTAATTAAGGGCGCTGGCTCAACCGCTGGGCGTCAGTGGGCGGTCTTGGAGGAGCCCCCACGTCTCGCCTTTGGTGGAACATTGTTGCATCCATCTCGCGTAAGCGTGGTCCGGCCGGCCTTTAGGCCATGCACAAAGACCGCGCAGGTCAGTTCTTGTCGAGATCGCCGTTTTCAATCAGGCTGTCGGCAGGCGAAGGCCCGGCGGCACACAATTCCTCCCGGCTGGTTGTGACACCGCCGCGCTTGCAAGCCGCTGCACGACCTCGGGCATTCGCACTTGCGCTTTCCATCCGAGAATCCGGTGCGCCCGATCGGGACAGCCGGTGGAAACGTTGATGTCGGAGGGGCGCATGAATTCCCCGGACGATATGACGTGCGCCCGCCAGTCCAGACCAAATGCGGCGAACGCTTCGGCCACGAAAGCCTTCAGCGGCTCACTTTGCCCCGTCGCGACAACGAAGTCCTGCGGACTGTCGTGCCCCAGAATGAGATGCATCGCCTCGACATATTCCTCAGCCCAACCCCAATCGCGCCAGACGTCGAGATTGCCAAGGAGGAGCGGCTCCGTCCGTCTTTTCTTCGCGATGTCGGCTGCGGCGCGAATGACCTTTTGGGTAACAAAACGGGCTGGCCGGAGCGGTGATTCATGGTTGAAGAGTATGCCCGAGGCCGCAAAGAGTCCGTATGCGTCGCGGTAGTTGGCGACAGCCCAAAATGCAGCCGACTTCGCTACGGCGTAAGGGCTGCGCGGGTGAAAAGGGGTCGCCTCGTCGGCAGCCAGCTTCGTATCGCCAAAGCATTCGCTTGACGCCGCGTTGTAAAATCGAATCGACCTCTTCAGAAACCTGATCGACTCAAGAATATTGAGTGTTGCCACCACGATGCTCTCGTAAGTCTCGATCGGTTGCTCAAACGAGAGCCCAACCGAACTCTGGCCACCAAGGTTATACACATGGTCCGGCGCCGTGCGCTCGATGACCTGGATCACACTACGGAAGTCGATCGGGTTTGCGGAATGCACCGTAACACGGTTGCGGATTCCAAGGCGGCTCAAATTCGCAAACTCATTGAGTTCAGCATCCCGGGATGTCCCATGCACAGTCCAGCCCCGGGTGAGCAAATGCTTTGCAAGCAGGCTGCCATCTTGCCCTGAGATACCGAATATCAGTGCAGTGCCCGACATGATCCGTCCGCTTGGAAAAAGTTCAGCACAACGCTGCAATGCTTCCAGGTGCATTCACACAACGCGAAGCGTTTCCGCCAATTTGATGGCGCCTTTTAGGCGAGAGGGTTTACGCGACTTAAGGGTTAAGACCTGATTAACCATGTGCCGATTCAACACGTTGGTCAACTGACTGTGAGGCCAACCGTGAATCCGAGCCTGTTTTGGTTGAGCTAGCATGGACGAAAATCGAGCCGCTTTTGCGAACACGGCCCCGAACGAAAGGATGACCGATGCATATTGGGCCTTGAGCGGCATCACGATGTTCAGCGGGTTGGCTGCCGCTGGAAAGACTGCCCGAGCAGATACGGTCCGCGGTCTTGCCGGAGGCAATGTCCGCTTGCATCTTTTCAATCGCCGGCAGTCTCGTGGTCCAGTCAATGGCGTTGCGGCTATACAGCCGCACCGAGGGACCATCACGACGGACGATCAGTCGATAGCCATCATGCTTGATTTTCGTGAACCCAATCGGCGCCGGAGGGAGGGTTTGAAGCTTTGACCGGTTGCGCCGGAATAACGAATCCGGCCGGATGAGGCTTGAATTTCATAGTGCGGCGAAGATAGGCCGACGCAGTGCCCGCAACAACGAACTCAGCGTGGTCTTGTCGACCAGCCGAGGTTGGAGTTTGCTTCCTTAAGGGCGATGCTCGCATGCCTGGGAAGCAAATGCGGGCAAATCGCTCTCACGTTTTTTGCAAACGAGTGTGCGAAGGACAATTGAAATAGTCAAGCTACGGCAATTGGTTGTCGCACCACGGCGAGCAATTCTGTGGTCCATACTAGCGCCCAAAAAATGCCCTGTTGAGCGGGATAGGCTGGCATGCTGACCGATTGGCACACGAGCGGGGTTGATCGGAATTCAAGTGGAGTGATCTTTTTGCCACGCCGCACGTCGAGCGCCTGATTCCTCAGTGTCAGCCACTCGGGGCCGCAGACCTAAGTCCGCGTCTTGCGCTCATGAAAGGACACGCGCGTGCCACAGCGTTCCCACTAGTCCCAGCAATCGTCGACGGCAATCAAACCATCGCACGCTATTGAAAGCGAGGTCGGAAATGGCGTCATTCGCTCCCGGACAACACAAGGGGTTAAAGGAATCCTTTCACCTGGCGACCGTGATCTTGCCCGCATTAGTAACAACCGCAGCGCGGGGATGGCCGCGTTGGGGACGTTGCTGCCTTGCGGTCCTGGCACTAGTCATGGCCTGGGCACAAATGGGCCGAGCGCAGGACGGTATCGCTCGGACTATCAGGGCCGCCAACGTCGATACTGGACGCGTGCTCTCCATGCATGATTTTCCGGGCAACGGGGTGCTGATCCGGGCTGCAAAGGGCTGGTTTGTGGCGCGCATGGTGAACGGCGCGGTCGGTGTTGATTCCGTCAGCACTGTCAACACCGGAAACGTATCTGCAATGCGCGACTTGCCGGCTGGAGTGCTGATTGCGACTCTCGATGGAGTGTTCCCGGCGCATATGGAGAACGGCGCGGTTACCGTCGATCGTGCCGCCAACGCGGATACCGGGACAGTATGGGCGACGCGCGATTTGCCGGATGGCGGGGTCTTGATCCAGGCCGCAAAGGGCTGGTTTGTGGCGCGCGTGAAGAACGGCGCGGTCGAAATCGATCGCGCCGGCAATGCCGACACCGGGTCCGTGTGGGCTATGCATGATCTGCCGGACGGCGGAACACTTATTGGGGCCACCAAAGGATTGTTCCTGGCACGCGTGGAGAACGGCACCGTCATCATCGAACGCGCCGGCAACGCCGGTGGCGGCACCGCGGGCACCATGGTCGACCTCCCCGGCGGGGTGCTGATTGGGTCCATGAACGGATGGTTTGTGGCGCGCATGGAGAACGGCGCGGTCATTGTCGGTCGCACTGGCGACGTCGACCCCGCACCCGTGTTCACCACGCATGATTTCCCGGGCGGCGGGGTCTTGCTTGGAACCCCGAAGGGATTGTTGCTGGCGCATATGGAGAACGGCACGGTCCTCGTTGATCGCGCCGGAAGCGCGGACACCGGACGCGTGATCGCCATGCGCGATTTGCCGGGTGGAGCCGTGCTGCTCCAGGCTGAGAATGGATTGTTCGCGGCGCGCACGGAGAACGGCGCGGTCGCCGTCGAACGCGCTGGCAACGCCGAGACCGGCCGCGTGTCAGCCATGCGCGACTTCCCGGGCGGCGAAGGCGTGCTGATCAGCGCTGCTAAGGGTTGGTTTCTGGCGCGCGCGCAACAAGGCGCTGTCAAAGTCAACCTGATCGGCAATGCAGATACCGGACCGGTGTTCACGATGCGGGACTTGCCAAGCGGCGGTGCTCTGGTCTGGGCTGAGAAAGGATGGTTTCTGGCGCGCGCAGAGAACGGTGCAGTCACCATCGATCGCACAGGTGATGTGGAAACCGGCGGCGTGCTTGATATGCGCGATCTGCCGGGCAGCGGGGTGCTGATCCGTGCTTGGAAGGGATTGTTCCTGGCGCACATACACAATGGCACGGCCACCGTCGATCCCGCGGGCAATGCCGACACGGGACGCGTGCTTGATATACGCAGCTTCCCGGGCGGCGGGGTGCTGGCTCAGGCCGAGAAGGGATGGTTCCTGGCGCACATGGTGAATGGCGCGGTCACTATCGATCCGGCCGGCAATGCCGACACCGGACGGGTGTTCGATACGCACGAGTTCCCCAGCGGCGGGATGTTGATCCGGGCTGAAAAGGGGCTGTTCCTGGCGCACGCTGTGAATGGTGCGGTCACCGTTGATCCCTTGGGCAACGCCGAGACCGGCGGCATATTAACCACGCACGACTTCCCGGGCAGCGGCATCCTGGTCGGAGCCGCAAAGGGATTGTTCGTTGCCGTCCCACTCTCACCCGCGCAGGCCTCCCCTCCGCGTCCATAGTAGCGGACACCGGAGTCCGCAAGGTATTCGGGCTTAGGGTAACAATGCATGGTTACGGCCCGCCCGTTGCTCGACCGCCTAAAGCGGCCTTTGTCCGAGGCTTCGACTCGGCCAGTCCCGCTCGTCAGCTACCACACCGATCGACTCCTATCTGGGTGGATCCGAGCTCCACTGGTTATCCGTGCCTTCGGGGCACACACTTTCCGGTGAAAAATTTAATGCGCCGGAGGCTTGTTGTTTTTTTGCGCAGCGAGTGAAGCCTGCGCAGGCCTCGAAAGGGAAATAGAGGATCAGCTGATTGACGATGGGTCTGGCAACGCCGGAAAAGTTCAGGATTTTTCAGAGAAAGCTTTATCGCAAGGCTAAAGGCAGAGCCTGACTACCGCTTCGATCTGCCCTACGACAAGATCGGTCGGGGAGACATCATCGAACATGCCTACATGCTGGCCCGTGCAAACGGGGGAGCACCGGGCGTGGACGAGGGGACCTTCGAGGAGATCGAGAAGGGCGGGCCTTACCGAGTGGTTGGCGGACTTGAGGAAGGATCTGACCGAGAAGACCTATCGCCTGCACCGGTGCGGCGGGTTATGATCCCGAAGCCGGGGGCGGTGAACGCCGGCTCGGCATCCCATAGCTCAGACCGCAGCCAAGCTGGTGCTGGAACCGACCTTCGAGGCAGACTTCGAGGATTGCGCTTACGGCTACCGCCCCGTCGCAGCGGGGTCGGGGCTGTAAAGGAAGTGCAGCGGTTGATTCGCCAGGGTTACACCGACGTGGTGGGCACGCGCAGCCACTAAAATCGGGGGCTCGGCGCATCGTTGACAGGCACGTGCTGTGGCTGAAGTCGCCGCTCGAAGGGCGGGAGGGCGAAGGAAAACGGCGCCTGACGGGCGGCAGGCAGAACAAGTAATGCATACCGCAAGCTGGCGTCCTGAGCCCCCTGCTGGACTTTACATGAACACATGAACCGCTTCCTCAAGCACCGATCGCTACCGGCTCTTTGTCTGTAATTTCCCCTTCCTCGTACGCTTTCACGATGTGGGCGGCAGGTGATAGTGGGTGCGGTTGCCTGTTTTGCTATTGATTTGATGGAAGCGAACTCGTTCGCTGGTGGCCGGGAAAAGCGAGATTGGACAGGATGCAGGGAAAGGCGCAAATAGCCCTTCCACTATGCACGCGGGGTTATGGTAAGTTCCTACGAACTGTACTCAACGCGATCGTTGCCCCGGCGTTCCGATACTCGGCGCAAAATCTCGCGATCTCAAAGAATTCTTGTCTCCCGGCACCGTGATAGTCGGGCGTGTGCTCCGCTACAGCGTGAAAGTCATTTGCGTATCCACCTCTGCCGCTTCGGCGCACAGCGAAGAGACCGACACGCCGAGCAGACGGACTCCTTTCCGCATCGGAAACTGAGCCGCCAACAACTCGTCGCTGATTGATGCCAGCGTCGAGCGGTCCGAGATCGGCAGTAAGCGAGATCGACTTCGAGTTATGACCTGAAAGTCCGCGAACTTCACTTTGAGCGTCACCGTGCGTCCGCGCGCGCCGGTGCTGTCGCAATAGTGCCAGACCTTCTCGACCAGCGGGCCGAGTTCAGCTCTCATGTCATCGAGGCTTGTGAGGTCCCGCGAGAACGTGTTCTCTGCGCCAACCGATTTGCGCGTCCGATTCGAGAGAACAGGCCTGTGATCGATGCCTCGGCAGATGCAGTAGAAATGCCATCCCGCCTTGCCGAAATGCTTTGACAAGAAAGTTTCGTCCTTTGCCCGCAGGTCGAGCGCGGTGAAGATCCCGAGCGCCTTCATCTTCGCTGCCGTCGCCGGCCCGACGCCATGAAACCGCTCCACCGCAAGCGCCTCCACGAAGCTCGGCCCCATTGCGGGCGTGATGACAAAGAGACCATCCGGCTTGCGGTGGTCGGAGGCGAGCTTGGCGAGGAATTTGTTGTACGAGACGCCCGCTGAGGCTGTCAGCTGGGTCTCGGCGCGAATCTTAGCTTTGATCCGTTTGGCAATCTCAGTCGCGGACGCGATGCCTTGAAGATTCTCGGTTACATCGAGATAAGCCTCGTCGAGTGACAACGGCTCGACAATCGAAGTGTGCTCCTGAAAGATCGCGCGGATTTGTAGCGATATCTCTTTGTAAACGTCAAACCGCGGCTTCACAAAGATCAGGTCGGGACATTTTCGGCGTGCCGTCACCGATGGCATAGCGGACCGAACACCGAACTTGCGCGCCTCATAGCTGGCGGCTGCTACGACACCCCGTGCCTCGGACCCGCCAACGGCGACAGGTTGCCCCCTAAGGACGGGATTGTCGCGCTGCTCGACAGACGCGTAGAACGCGTCCATATCAACGTGAATAATCTTGCGTGGGCGTTCCTGTTCGAACACCAGATTGCTGCTCCAGTCAGCTGACGCCAAGTCCTTTTCATCAGGAATCAGATCAGGTTCGGCCATCACACGCAGGCTCCGAAGTCCGCCTCGTTCTTGTCCTGTTTGGCAGATATTCGCACGCACGCAAGCTTACAATTGCTTGTGCAGCCGACGAAGGTGTGACCCCGGCTGCCGGGTCGCGGAAATCTGCGAAATGACGGGACCCAGTGAGCCGTTCACGGGTTTGTGAGCGGTTGTGGGAAGCGGTTCGGATTTCATCACGGACGCCTAACCATCAACCTGAGGAGACAAGCAACCGCTAGTGAAGACAATACTGACTCGAGTACTCCCGTTTCCAGAACGCTCACGAGCGACGGAATCCATCAGCTTGCTGACTGCCTGTTCGGCAGAGCGGTTAGCGTTCTCTCAGCCATAAGCGGGGAAGTTCGGCGCGATATGGTGCTCGCCAGCGCCATCCTGCGCAGAACCGCCAGCGATAATCTGGCAGAGCAAAGGGCGCGTGTTTTTTCGTCCGGCACGATGTGGAGCAGCAGTATCTCGTCACGGTCCCTGGGAAGCCGTCGAGACAGTGTACACCTCAATGACGAGCAGTAGCCGGCAGAGATC